>NZ_JBEZJP010000061.1:0-27527 GCF_040653175.1 Actinomadura sp. NPDC048032 | reverse complement strand
GCCGGGGCTCACCGGCGCGCGTCGCGACGCATCCGCCGTCCGCGCGATCGATGGGCCCCATTCTGGAAGGGGTCGCCTCCAGCTTGTCCCGCATCGGGCCGAAGTCGGGATAGAGGTAGAAGGCCGCTTCCGGACGCACGACCCGCGCGCCGGCCGCGGCGAACCGGTCGGCGACCGCGCCGGCGACGGCGCCGTGCAGGCGCCTGCTGCGGTCGACGTGCTCGACCAGCTCCGGCGGCTCGGCGAACGCGAACGCGGCGGCGTGCTGCATCGGGGCCGGAGCGCTGGACCAGATCTCGCTGGCCACCCCGAGCAGGCTGTCGCGCAGCGCCCGGCCGAACGGCCCGTCCGGCAGCCGCGCTACCCCGATCCGCCATCCGCCGGCCGCCAGGCTCTTGCTCAGCGCGGTCGTCACGACGGTCCGCTCGGGGGCGTACCGCGCCGGGCTCGGCACCGTCGTGCCGGGCACGTGCACCAGGTCGCGGTAGATCTCGTCGGAGATGACGACCAGGTCCTGTTCGCGCGCGACCGCGCACAGCCGCCGCACGGTGGCCTCGGAGGCGATGGTCCCGGTCGGGTTGTCCGGGAGCGTCACCACGACGGCCCGCACGTCGCGGCCCCGGGCGCGGGCCCGCACCACCGCGTCGGCCAGCAGCGCCGGGCTCGGGACGCCGCCCTCGCCGGGAGGCGTCGCCACCCGGATCGGCTCCACGCCCGCCAGCGACGCCTGCGCCGCGTAGCTCACCCAGCTCGGGGCCGCCACGACGACGTCGCCGCCCAGCGCGGTCAGCAGGGCGAACAGCAGCGGCTTGCTGCCGGGGCCCGCGACGACCGCGGCGGGGTCGGTGGGCAGCCCGCGGCGGGCCCAGTATCCGGCCGCGGCGGCGCGCAGCGCGGCGCTCCCGGCCACCGGGCCGTAACCCCCCTGGCCCGCGGCGGAGCCGAGCTCGCGGGTCAGGGCCGGATGTATCGGTATCCCGGCTTCTCCGAAGCCGAGGGGGAGCACGCGCTCCCCCCTCCTGCGCCTCGCCGCGGCCGCCGACGCCCACGCCGAGGTCGCCTACGGCGCCGACGAGGCCAGACCCGCCTGGGCCTGGCCCTCCCTCATCCTCGTGGGCGCCGACGTCGCCGAGGAGGTCGCCGCCGCCGGCCTCCAGCGCCGCCCGGGCGTCGTCCTCGTCAGCGGCGGCGCCGCCCCCGACGCCTACCGCCTGGCCGTGGAGGCCGGCGCCCAGGACGTCGTCGCCCTCCCCGACCACGAGGACTGGCTGATCGACGCCTTCGCCGCCGCCTGCGAGCCCGAGGGCGGCTGGGCCACCGCCCTCTGCGTCGTCGGCGCCCGCGGCGGCGCCGGGGCCAGCGTCCTCGCGACCGCGCTCGGCCTCCGCGCGGCGGGCACGGGCCTGCGCACCCTCCTCGTCGACGCCGACCCGTTCGGCGGCGGCGTCGACCTCCTCCTCGGCCTGGAGTCGCACGAGGGCGTCCGCTGGCCCGACCTGGCCGAACGCCGCGGCCGCCTCAGCACCGCGACCCTCCGCGAGACCCTGCCCGGCACGGGCGACCTGTCCGTCCTGTCCTGGCGGCGCGGCGAACCCGTCCCGGTCTCCGAGGAGGCCGTCCGCTCCCTGTTCGACGCCGCCGCCCGCGGATTCGACCTGGTCGTCGCGGACGTCCCCCGCCACCCCGGCGACCTCGGCCGCGCGGCCCTGCGCGCCGCCGCCGTCACGTTCCTCCTCGTCCCGGCCGAGGTCCGCGCCACCGTGGCGGCCGACGGCCTCGCCGCCGCCCTCCGCCGCGACACCGCCGACCTGCGCCTCGTCGTCCAGGGCCCCGCCCCGGGCGGCATCACCCCCGACGCCGTCGCGGGCGTCCTCGGCCTTCCGTTCGCCGGCTCCTTCGACCGCGACCGCCGCCTCCCCACCGCCATCGACTCCGGCGACCTCGAACGCGCGTGCCGCCGCGGCCCCCTCGCCGACTTCTGCGCCACCGTCCTCGCCGACCTCGCCCTCCAGCCCTACGCCTACCGGGAGGCGGCATGACCGGCCTCTCCGACGCCGTCCGCGACCGGCTCGCCCACACGGGCGGCGAGGCCACCACCGGCCGCGTCGCCGCCGCGCTCCGCGCCGAGGAGCGCCTGCTGGGCGACCGCGAAGTCCTGGCCCTGGCCGACGAGTTACGCGCCGAGTTCGTCGGCGCCGGCCCCCTGGAGCCCCTGCTGCGCTCGCCTGACGTCACCGACGTCCTGGTGAACGGCCCCGACGAGGTCTGGATCGACACCGGCTCCGGCCTGGTCCGCACCGCGGTGCGCTTCCCGGACGAGGCGACCCTCCGCCGCCTGGCCCAGCGCCTCACCGCCGCCGCGGGCCGCCGCCTCGACGACGCCTCCCCCTACGCCGACGCCCGCCTCCCCGGCGGCGTCCGCCTGCACGCCGTCCTCCCACCGGTGGCCGCGACCGGCACCTGCCTGTCCCTGCGCCTCCCTCGCCGCCGCGCCTTCACGCTCGACGAACTGGTCGCGGCCCACACCGTCCCGCCCGAGGGCGCCGACCTGCTGGCCGCCCTGATCGCGTCCCGAGCGGCCTTCCTGATCAGCGGCGGCACCGGCACAGGCAAGACCACCCTGCTCAGCGGCCTGCTGTCCCTGGCGGACCCGTCCGAGCGCCTCCTCCTGGTAGAAGACTCCGCCGAACTGAAGCCCACCCACCCCCACGTCGTCAGGCTGGAGGCACGCCCGCCCAACACCGAGGGCGCCGGCGGCGTGACCCTGAACGACCTGGTCCGCCAAGCCCTCCGCATGCGCCCCGACCGCCTGGTGGTGGGCGAGGTGAGAGGCCCCGAAGTCGCGGTCCTCCTCCAGGCCCTCAACACGGGCCACGAAGGAGGCTGCGGCACCCTCCACGCCAACACCGCGGCCGACGTCCCCGCCCGCATCGAGGCCCTGGCCTGCGCGGCGGGCCTGACCCGAGAGGCCGTCCACAGCCAGTTGGCCGCCGCGTTGGACATCATCGTCCACCTGGTCCGCGACCCCGGCGGAGGCCGCCGCCGAGTAGCCGAGATCTGCCTTCTCCAACGAGCTCCGAACGGCCTGGTAGGCGTGGTCCCCGCGATCTCCTTCACCGCCTCCGGCGAGACGATCCCCGCCGCAGGCGCAACCGAACTGACCACCCGCCTGAAACCCACCAGCAATGCCCGCGCCCACCCCTACACCCAAGAAGCCCCCACCCCAAGCCCCACCACTGGCGGCCCCCCTCTGCACGGCCGCTTGGACGTGCCGAACACCCGCCCCTGACCCCTCCCGCCTGACCCATTACGAGGCGCCCAATGTCGATCGCCCGCCCCCTCCTCAGCGCCGCCGCACGGACGTGCCGGAGCCCCCCGCCACCTCCGGCCTGATCCGCACCTCGAATACCAGCCCCCGCTCTCCCGCCTGCGAGGTGACTGATGTTGATCGTCCTCGCCGCCTTCTGTGCGGCGGCTGCTGTGTGGACCTACTTGGCGCCCACTCCAGCGGCCCATCGCCTCGACCGCCTGGGCGCGGCACCACCGGGCGACCCGCTGCGTCCGCTGCGCATCAGACTGGAGACCTTCAGGGAACGTCGGACGCTGCCGCAGCGCCGTCGAAGCTCGATCATCGAGCTTTGCGATGCCATGGCCGCCGAGCTGGCCGCCGGCCGGACCCCCGACGAAGCCTTCACGGCAGCGGCCGCCGTCCTCGACCCGCACGTCTCGAAAGAACTGCTCGACCTGCCTCGTCCTCCCCCGGACCATCTGGACGAACTGGCGACGCAGCCAGGAGCCGAAGGTCTTCGTCTTCTGGCGGCCTGCTGGCGCGTCGGCTCCGAACGCGGCGGCACCTTGGCCACCGTCCTGGACGGCCTGGCCGGCGCCCTCCGCGATGAGGAGGCCCAACGCCAGGACGTGTCCGTCCAACTAGCCGGCCCCCGAGCCACGGCGCGCCTCCTGGCCGCCCTCCCGATCTTGGGCTTGGCCATGGCCGCCGCTCTGGGCGCCCACCCCATTCCGTTCCTCTGCACCACCCTTCCTGGCCTCGCCTGCCTGATCACAGGCACGGCCCTCAACGCCACCGGCCTCTACTGGACCCGCCGCCTAGCCAAATCCGCCGAATCACCCCTCTGACCGAGGGACCACCCCCTGGAAAGCCGCCATGACCGGCCCGAGATCCGTATGGAGCAGGTGAAGTGATGACGACCCTCATGGTCATGCTCTGCGCCGCAGCATCGGGCTTCCTCTTTCCCCAGGGGATCGACGCCTCCACGCGGAGGCTGGTCGGTCAGTTCGGAGGACCTTCCCCGAGGCATGCAGCTCCCAGACGACGGTTCGCGTGGGCGGCAGGTCACGCTCGCCCACGGGGAACGCCCGTCCCAGCCTCGGGGGTAAAGGAGCGAGACGGGCCATCCGAGGCGTCCGGGCACCGCGACGTCATCCTTCGGCGGGTGGCCGCAGGCGTAGCGGGAGCGTTGTGCGTGGTGCTGCTGGGCGGCCTGGCCGGTGGAGTGATCGGCGTGCTGGTCGCCGCGGGCGTCTGGCTGTCCTTCAGCCGCCTCGGCAGTGGGGAGCGCCGCCGCAGACGGGCACGACTCATCGCCGATCTCCCCGTCGCGGTCGATCTCCTCGCCGCCTGCCTGCGCGGCGGCGCCCCCTGGCACGAGGCGGTCGAAGCGGTCGCGGGCGCGGTGGGAGGCCCGCTCGGCGAGGAGCTGCACGCCGTGTCCGTCCAGATCAGGCTGGGGGCCGACCCCGCAGAGGCCTGGCCGGTCCTGGCGGAGGAGCCGATGCTCGCGCCCTTGGCGCGTGCGGCCGTGCGGGCGGCGTCGACGGGTGCGGCACTGGCCCCGTCCCTCGGCCGCCTCGCCCGCGACCAGCGCCGCGTGGCACGTGCGGCAGCCGCCGCCAGGGCGCGATCGGCGGGCATCCGGGCACTCGCTCCGCTCGGCCTGTGCTTCCTTCCCGCCTTCGTCCTCCTCGGAGTCGTCCCGGCCATCGCCGGGATCGCCTCGACGATCCTCCTGCCCTGGTGAGCGGGTTATCCACAGAATGCGGTTCGCCCGTCACCCGGCTTCTCCGCGGAGCAGCCTGGTACCGACCTCGAGCGAAAGGAGCCCTGATGAGGGCATGGAAGACGGTGGTGCGGCGATGGTCCGGCACGTGCAAGGACCGCGGGATGTCCACAGCCGAGTACGCGGTCGGCACCATCGCCGCGGCGGCCTTCGCGGGCCTGCTGTTCAAGATCGTGACCAGTCCCCAGGTGAAGACGATGCTCTTACGGATCATCGAGAAGGCACTCAATCTGGCCGGCTGAGGGATCGCGGGATGGCCACGGCGGAGATCGCCGTGGCCCTCCCCTCCCTGGTGCTGGTCACCGCGATCGCGCTGTGGGGCGTGAAAGCGGCGTCCGTGCAGCTCGCCTGTACGGACGCTGCCCGAAGCGGCGCCCGGGCGGCGGCCAGAGGCGAGTCCCTCAGCGCGGTCCGCGAGCTGGTGGAGAGCGGCGTCCCCAAGGAGGCGACCGTCCGGCTCCACCGCGACGGAGCCACCGTCCGTGTCGACATCTCGGCCCCCGTAGCCCCCGCCGCCGCGATCGGCCTACCGGCCGTCACCGTCCACGCCCACGCGGCCGCCGAAACAGAACCCAGCGCCCCACCGGTGACCCCATGAGCACGAATACGGCACTAACAGGCGGGTGGAAGCAGCAAAACCGCGCAAAGGACGGAGCGATGACCGGGAGCGATGACCGGGAGCGATGACCGGGAGCGATGACCGGGAGTGGTGGCCAGGGAGCGGTGGTCAGAGAGGGGTGGTCAGAGAGGGGTGGCCAGGGAGGGGCGATCAGGGAGGGACGGCCCGGGAGCGGTGGTCAGGGGAGGGCTGGCCAGGGAGGAGTGGCCAGGGAGGGTGGTTGGGGAGCGGGGGCCAGGAAGAGGGGGCAGGGGGGTGGTCAGGGAGGGGTGGTCAGGGGCGGGCGGAGGAGGAGGGCAGTGGGGGCAGGCAGTGGGGGCAGGCAGCGGGGGCGCCGGTGGGGGTGAGGGTGTGGGACGGCGGGTGAAGGTGAGGGGCGGGGATCGGGGGTCCGGGACGGTCTGGGTGTTGGGGTTCGCAGTGCTCGTCTGGGTGGTGGGGGTGGCGGCGGTGCTGGTCGGCGGGGTTCGGGGAGCGCGGCATCGGGGGGAGGCGGCGGCCGACATGGCGGCACTCGCGGGCGCGGCGCGAGTCGTCGATGGGGGCAGGTCCGCCTGCGCGAGGGCCAGGGAGATCGCGGTCGGGTCGGGGGCGCGGATGGTGCGGTGCCGGGTGCGGGGTGAGACCGTCGACGTCTCGGTGGCTGTCGAAGTCCCGATGCTCATGGGGCTGAAGGGGCGGCGGATCGTTTCTCGGGCGAGGGCTGGCCCTGTGGAGCGGGACGGCGTACCCTGGCGCCACATGTCTCGTTGCACTGAGTGTCAATAGAGGCCGGGGAGGGTGCGGAGAATGAAAACACGTTCCTCTTTGTCATCCCCCTGTGACTTTTGCTACCCGGTGGTACGTTACGCTGCCGTAAGCCCGTAGTTATCGTCAGGTGCGGTGCGCCCGGCGGAAGACCGGCGCGAGCTGTCGAAGGGATTGAGGCCGTGACCATCATTCGCAGGATCGGTGCGATCGCGCTCGCGGCACCCCTTGCGATGAGCTTCCCGGTACTCGCCGCCCTGCCCGCGCAGGCGGCCTCGACCAGCGTCATCACCCCGGCGGACGGCGCCGTCATCAGCAGCGGGTCCCAGGTGACCGCGAAGGCGCACTTCGACTTCGCGATCACGATGCAGCTCCGGGTGGACGGCCCCGGGATAGGCGACACGTTCCTCCAGGAGAAGGGCCTCTCCGGCGATATGTCCGGAACCTTCTCGATCAACCGGAATGGTCGCTACAAGGTCTACCTGCTCGGCAAGCAGACCAACCACGTCTACGACTCCAACACCTTCACCGTGCGCATCGCGCCGGCCGCGCCGACCGGCGTGTCCGCCAGCGCGTCCGGCGGCAAGCTCGTCGTGAAGTGGAACCGCGGCCTCGAAGACGACCTCACCGGCTACGCGCTCGCCGGTTCGGGCGTGAAGTCCAAGTCCGGCTCGCTGAACTCCCTCTGCTCGGGAACGAACTGCTCCGCCACCCTGTCGCTGACCAGGTCCACTGGCGCGGCGTCCGTGGGCGTCAAGGCGATTCGGTCCACGGGCACGGGCGGCTCGCTCTACTCAGGCATCGCATCGGCGACCGCCTCGCTGGGAGGCGGGACCGGTTCCGCCCCGGGCAGCGGTTCGGTGCCGTCCCTGCCGTCCGGCGGTTCCGGGGTCCCCAGCACCGGGACGCCGCTGACCCCGTTCAACAACAACTCGCCGGTCACCCTCCCGTCCGTCCAGCCGGACGGCGCGACGCCCGGGTTCACCTACCCCGCGCCGCAGATCGCCACCGACTCGCCGAAGGCCCAGAACATCGCGGCGACCGACCGGCTCCAGTGGGGCAAGAGCGTCGGCATCGCGCTGGTCCTGCTGATCGTCGCCGCCCACCTCGGGACCTGGACGCGCCGCCTGCGCGTCGCCCAGGCGGGCACGAGCAGCAACGGCATGGCGGCCCGCATCGCACGCAGCGGCACCGGCCGCAGGCGGGTGAGCAAGTCGCGCGAGCAGATCGCGCGCGCCGAGGCTCTCGCCAAGACCGCGCCAGTGGTGGCGGCCGGAGCCAAGGGGGCGCGCTCCTCGAAGCGGGCGACCCGCACGGCCGTCCTCGACTCGAAGCCGAAGGCCGGCCGCCGTCCCGCGACCCTCGGCAAGCCCTCCGGCGGAGTGAACGTCCGCCTCGCCGACTCCGGCACGAAGACGAAGCCCAAGCGCGGCCGCCGCCGCAAGTAGCTTCTCTCGACCACCGGACCCGGCTGGGCCCGTCCGTCCGGCCCGCTTTGCTTGCGTGTTGGGGGTGTGGTTTCTGCGGCGGTGGGTGGGGTTTGGTGGGCGGGAGTTGGTGGTGGGGCTGGCGGGGGGTCGGGGCAAGGTCTAGGCTGCCTTGCCAGTCGGATCGTCTGGCTTGTCCGGCAATGCGGTCCGTCGTCCGAGACCTCGGCCCCGTCCTGCACAGGGGCCCGATGGAGAGGGGACCCTCCGCATGATCTTCCTGGGACTGCTCGTCGCGCTCGCCGCCGGAGCGGTCGGCGTCGCCGTGGTGCTGGACAACCCGGACGCGGCCCAGCTGACCGTGTTCGGCGACGAGGTTCCCGGGGTCACCTCGCAGTGGCACGTCTTCATGGCCGGCGCCGTCGTCGCCATCGTGTTCATGGCGGGGATGATGGTCGCGTCGCTGGGGTTCCGGCGCACGATGAACATGCGGCGGGAGCTGCGGGATCTGCGGGACGAGCACGAGGAGTCCCTGCAGACGCTGGAGATGGAGCGGCGCAGGCTGCAGCAGGCGCTGGCTCAGGCCCGGCGCGGGATGGACGACCAAGCCTCCGTCCCCGCCCAGCGCGTCGCGCCCAACTGACTTCGCTACGCCGGTGCGTCGTGGAGGAGGACGGCCAGAAGGTCGAGGGCGCCGCGCTTGTCCAAGGGGTCGTTGCCGTTACCGCATTTGGGGGACTGGATGCAGGACGGGCAGCCTGAATCGCACTCGCAGGACGCGATGGCGTCGCGGGTAGCGCGTAGCCAGGCGGCGGCGTCGCCGTAGCCGCGCTCGGCGAACCCGGCGCCGCCTTCGTGGCCGTCGTAGACGAAGACCGTGAGCAACCCGGTATCGGGATGGACGGCGGTGGAGACGCCGCCGATGTCCCAGCGGTCGCACGTGGCGAACAAGGGGAGCAGACCGATCGAGGCGTGTTCGGCGGCGTGGGCGGCGCCTGCCAGGTCGAGGTCGTCCAGACGCGAGATCTGGGCTTCGGAGAGGGTCCACCATACGGCGCGGGTTCGGAGGGTCCGTGGCGGCAGGTCCAGGGGCTTCTCGCCGAGCATCTCCCCTGTCTGCAAGCGGCGCATCTGGTAGGCGACCACCTGGCGGGTGACTTCGACGGTTCCGAAGCTGAGGGTGGCCTCGCCCCAGGAGACCGAGCGGAGCCGCTCCACGATGCTGATGTCGGTGACGTCGCGGGCCGTGGTCGAGTAGTCGGGGTCGGCCGCCTCGACGAGCGCGACGGAGTCGTCCAGGTCGAGGGTCTGGACGATGAACGACTCGCCCTGGTGGATGTAGACGGCCCCGTCGTGGACGGTGGTGTGCGCAGACGGCTCGTCCACGGTGCCGAGGAGCCGTCCGGTGGACGCCTCGACGACCTGGATGGGGGCGCCGCCCGCGCCCCGGATGTCGGCGAGGTCGCAGGCCCTGTCGCGGCGCGTCCAGTACCAGCCGGCGGGACGGCGGCGCAGGAGACCGCGCCGCACCAGGTCCGGCAGGAGGTCGGCGGTCGCGGGCCCGAAGAGCGGGAGGTCGTCCTCGGTGAGCGGCATCTCGGACGCCGCCGCGCACAGGTGAGGTTCGAGCACGTAGGGGTTGTCGGGGTCGAGCACGGTGGCCTCGACCGGCGTCCCGAAGATCGCCTCGGGATGGTGGACGAGGAAGGTGTCGAGCGGGTCGTCGCGGGCCACCAGGACGGACAGGGCCGCCTGCCCGGAACGTCCGGCGCGTCCTGCCTGCTGCCAGAGGGACGCGCGGGTGCCCGGCCATCCGCACACCAGGACCGCGTCGAGCCCGGAGACGTCCACGCCGAGCTCCAGGGCGTTCGTGCTCGCCAGACCGATGATCGAGCGCGAGCGCAGCGCGGCCTCCAGGGCGCGCCGTTCCTCGGGCAGATACCCGGCCCGGTAGGCGGCGACCTGCTCGGCCAAGCCGGGGGCTACCTCGTGCAGAGCGCGCTTGGCGCTGAGCGCCACCGACTCTGCGCCGCGCCTGGATCGGACGAAGGCAAGTGTCTGGACGCCCTCGACGACAAGGTCTGCCAAGAGGTCACCGGCCTCAGCGGTGGCCGTACGGCGAACGGGCGCGCCTTGCTCACCGCGCAGGTCCGTCAGTGGCGGTTCCCACAGGGCGAACGTGGCGGGCCCCCGCGGCGAGGCATCCTCGTCCACGGCCACTACATCGAGACCGGTGAGACGGGACGCGGCCGTAGCGGGCTCCGACGCGGTGGCCGAAGCGAGGATGAACGTGGGCGACGCGTGGTAGCGCCCGCACACCCGGCGCAGGCGGCGCAGAACCTGAGCGACGTGCGACCCGAAGACCCCGCGGTACCCGTGGGCCTCGTCGATGACGACGTAACGGAGGCGGCGCAGAAAGGACGACCACCGGGCATGCCCGGGAAGGATCGACCTGTGCAGCATGTCTGGGTTGGTCATCACGTAGTTGGCGTGCTGCCGGACCCACGTCCGCTCGTCCTGCGGCGTGTCGCCGTCGTAGGTCGCCGCGCGGACCCGGGTGAGGCGCAGCGCGCGGAGAGCGCGGAGCTGGTCGGCGGCCAGGGCCTTGGTCGGCGAGAGATAGAGAACCGTCCCCTCGTGGCGAGGGTTCTCGTCGCCCGCGTAGATCGCCTCGACGCAGGGCAGCAGGTAGGCGAGCGACTTGCCGGACGCCGTCCCTGTGGCGATGATCACAGAGCGTCCGGCGCGGGCGTGCTCGGCCGCGGCGGACTGGTGCTCCCAGGGGGACTCGATGCCGGCGGCGGCCAGCCGCTCCACCAGCAGCGGCGGCGACCAGGAGGGCCACGCGGCCCGGCGCCCCTGACGTGCCGGAACGCTCTCCACATGGGTGATTCGTTCGCGTCGTCCGGGGTCGGCGAGCAGCCGGTCCAGGGGAGTTGAGGATCTTTGGGCGCCCATCAGGTTTTCAGTGTGCCAGCCGGGGCAAAACTACGGGAACGCCCCGGCGCCGGAGGGCCCGTTCCCCCTGCTCTGACCCTGAGATCAGCAGGTCAGACGGGATGGCGCGAACTTTCGCCCGTGTGGGCGATTACGCGCGTACACGACGCCGGAGCGTGGTTGAATCACGGCGAAGTCTCGGCGTTCGGCGCCCTGCCCATGGGGCCGGACGGCGAGATCGGATAGCTGCACGGCGCGTGGAGGATCTGTGGATCTGAAGGTTAACGACTACACCACCGACGATGGCCTCACCGTCATCAACGTGGAGGGCGAGATCGACGTCTACACGGCGCCGAAGCTTCGCGAGAAGCTCATCGACCTGGTGAACAAGGGCAAGTTCCACCTGCTCGTGGACATGGAGAAGGTGGAGTTCCTCGACTCGACCGGTCTCGGCGTCCTCGTCGGCGGGCTGAAGCGGGTGCGCGCCCACGACGGGTCGCTGGAGCTCGTGTGCACCCAGGAGCGCATCCTCAAGATCTTCCGGATCACGGGGCTGACCAAGGTCTTCGGCATCCACGACTCGATCGCCGAGGCCGAGGAGAAGCGCAAGGGCGCCAAGTAGGCGGCCCGCGACTCAGATGTCGACCGTTGAACTGTCCTTCAGCGCGCTGCCCGTCCACGTCCGGACCGCCCGGCTGATCGTCACCGCCGTCGCCCGTCGCAGCGGCGTCGCCGAACCGCTGCTGGACGAGGTCCGGCTCGCGGTCGCCGAAGCGTGCTCCCGGGCCGTGGAGGCGCACCGCCGGCACTGCCCGGACGAACCCGTCCGCCTCGAACTGCGCGGCGAGAAGGGCCGCTTCGAGGTGATCGTCAGCGACACCGTCCCCGGCGACCTCCCGCCGGAGGGGCTCCCCGCAGCCGCCGAGGACGAGGGAGCGGACGAGTTCGAGTACGGCCTGGGCGAGGGCACCGCTGAACTGGGTCTGGCCGTCATCGCCGGGCTCGCCGACGACGTGGAGATCACCAACACGCCGAAGGGGGTCCAGATACGGATGAGCTGGCCGGCCGAAGCCGAGGCGACCATCTAGACGCGCCCGCGCCACCGCGACCAAAGGCCCCGCCCCGGCGGGGCCTTTGTAATGCCCTTTTTCTCCTCCTTCGGGCCTGGCGGCCCTCCATCGTCGATAAAGGCGGGCGATCGCTGGCATCGCTCCGTCTCGCCTTGCGGCTCGCTGCGCGATCAGGTTCTCGCTTCGCTCGAACCTGCCTTCGGACGCGATCGCGGTTCCTCAGCTTGTCGCGTGGTTGCGGTGGTGGCTGAGGTTGTCGCGCCGGCTGTCACCGTGCCTTCGCCTCTTCCGGCCTGGGGGCCTCCAGCGTCGGGTGCCGCGGGCGATGGGGTGGCTTTGCTTCGGCTGGCTGCCGGATCAGGGTCTCCGCTTCGCTTGAGCCTGCTTCGGGTGCGGTTGCGGCAGTGCGCTTCTTCTGGGCTCTCTTTTGCGCTGCCTCCTGGTGCGGGGGTGCTGGCGCGTCCCGTCGATGCTGAGACGACCGATCTGCGGGTCTGGCCGGTCCCGGGGGTGGGCTGGTGATCTTCCGTCCGCTGTCCGCGGTGCCGCCGAGGTTGGTTACTGCGTGTGAGCGCGGTCGGGGACGGGTGGGGGCGGTGGGGTTCGGGGTGTGAGATTCTCTTGTGATCGTCGGATGTTGTCCCGATTTGGGTCTAGACATATTCCGTGTTAATGCTTAGCTTGAATGCGGACGCCGGTGGTCGTGCCGAGGTGCCGGTCATGCCCCGTGCCCGTCAAGGTATCGGCGGGGTAATGAATGGCTGGCCCGGTCTGACCTGGGACGATGCCGCCCGATCGGGCCAATGGGTCAATTTCTGGCGTATCGCGTGTTTCATTTCGGCGACATCTTCATGAAGGGCGTCGCGGCCTTAACATTCGACTTACGCGTGCGTAGACTCCCGGCACCCGCGTTGCCGTGCGAGGCGTTCGAAATCGTGACTCGTTGGGTACGCGGTAAAGATCGCTTTTATCTCGGTCGCGATCGCAACGCCCCTGTCGAGGAGGACGGATGCCCGGGTTTTCCCTGTCAGACCCGGCCAGCGCTGAAGTGGATCTCGGCGGCGGCGACCTTTCCCTGGTCGTCGTCGTCGCCGTGGTCGCACTGCTCGCACTGGCCGTCGCCGCGGGTCTCGTACGCGACGTCCTGGCCGCCGGCCAGGGCACCGCCAAGATGCAAGAGATCGCGCGCGCCGTTCAGGTGGGCGCGGGCGCCTATCTGAAACGCCAGTTCCGGACGGTCGCGATCTTCGTGGTCCTGATCCCGCTCGTCCTGCTGCTCCTGCCCGCCGACTCCACCGGCGAGCGGATCGGCCGGTCCGTCTTCTTCGTCATCGGGGCGATCTTCTCCGCCGTCACCGGGTTCACCGGGATGTGGCTGGCCGTCCGGGGCAACGTCCGGGTCGCCGCGGCCGCCCGCGAGGAGGGCGGCGAGAAGGTCGCGATGCGGATCGCCTTCCGCACCGGCGGCGTCGCGGGCATGTTCACCGTCGGGCTCGGCCTGTTCGGCGCCGCCGTCGTGGTCCTGGCCTACCAGGGCGACGCGCCGAAGGTGCTGGAGGGCTTCGGTTTCGGCGCCGCGCTGCTCGCCATGTTCATGCGGGTCGGCGGCGGCATCTTCACCAAGGCCGCCGACGTCGGCGCCGACCTGGTCGGCAAGGTCGAGCAGGGCATCCCCGAGGACGACCCGCGCAACGCGGCGACGATCGCCGACAACGTGGGCGACAACGTCGGCGACTGCGCCGGCATGGCCGCCGACCTGTTCGAGTCGTACGCGGTCATGCTCGTCGCGGCGCTGATCCTCGGCACCGCGGCGTTCGGGAACCAGGGCCTGGTGTTCCCGCTGATCGTGCCGATGATCGGCGTGATCACCGCGGTGATCGGCATCTTCGCGGTGGCGCCCCGCTCCGGCGACCGGTCCGGGATGACCGCGATCAACCGGGGCTTCTTCATCTCCGCCGCGATCTCGGCGGTCCTCGTCGCGGTCGCCGCGTTCGTGTACCTGCCCTCGTCCTTCGCGGAGCTGGACGGCGTCCGCGACAAGGCCATCGCCGGCCTGGACGCCGACCCGCGCTGGGTCGCGCTCGGCTCCGTCCTGATCGGCATCGTGCTCGCCAGCGCGATCCAGCTGCTCACCGGCTACTTCACCGAAACCAACCGCAAGCCGGTCAAGGAGGTCACCGACAGCGCCCGGACGGGTCCGGCCACCGTCATCCTGTCGGGCATCTCGCTCGGCCTGGAGTCCGCCGTCTACACCGCGCTGGTGATCGGCGCCGCCGTGTACGGGGCGTTCCTGCTCGGCTTCGGCAACACCACCGTCGCGCTGTTCGCGGTGGCGATGGCCGGCACCGGGCTGCTCACCACCGTCGGCGTGATCGTCTCGATGGACACCTTCGGGCCCGTCTCCGACAACGCCCAGGGCATCGCCGAGATGTCCGGGGACGTCCAGGGCGAGGCCGCCTCCGTGCTGGAGCGGCTGGACGCGGTCGGCAACACCACCAAGGCCATCACCAAGGGCATCGCGATCGCGACGGCGGTGCTCGCCGCGACCGCGCTGTTCGGCTCGTTCCGCACGACGGTGATCGCGGCGCTCGCCGGCGCGTCGAAGGACGCCAGGAACGCGATCGGCGCCGACTTCCTGAACTTCAACCTGTCGATCGCGAGCCCGAACGTGCTGATCGGGCTGATCATCGGCGCGGCCGTGGTGTTCATGTTCTCCGGCCTGGCGATCATGGCGGTGGGCCGCGCGGCCGGCCGGGTCGTGGTCGAGGTGCGCGAGCAGTTCCGCACCAAGCCCGGGATCATGGACTACACCGAGAAGCCCGACTACGACCGGGTCGTGGACATCTGCACCCGGGACGCGCAGCGCGAGCTCGCCACCCCGGGCCTGCTGGCCATCATGACGCCGATCGCGGTCGGCTTCGCTCTCGGGTACGCGCCCCTCGGCGCCTATCTCGGCGGCGCCATCGCGGCGGGCGTGCTGATGGCGGTGTTCCTCGCCAACTCCGGCGGCGCGTGGGACAACGCGAAGAAGCTCGTCGAGGAGGGCCACCTCGGCGGCAAGGGCAGCGAGGCGCACGAGGCCACGATCATCGGCGACACGGTCGGCGACCCGTTCAAGGACACCGCCGGCCCCGCCATCAACCCACTGATCAAGGTGATGAACCTGGTCGCGCTGCTGATCGCGGACGCGGTGGTGACCTACGCGGGCAACACGCTGCTGCGCGTCGGCGTCACCGTGTTCTCCGTCGCTGTCGTCGTCGCGGCGATCGTGATCTCCAAGCGGCGCGCCGACCCGATCGGGGAGTCGTCCTCCGACCCCGCCGTCGAGGGAGGCAGGCCGGGGCCGGACGCCGCGAAGAGCGGCGAGGCCGCGGGGGCGCTGGACAAAGGAGCGCCGGAGGAGGCCAAGGTCGGCGCCGAAGGCGCCGCGGGGGGCGCGGGGGGTCGACCCCCCTCGAACAGCGGCGTAGGGGCCGACTCGGCCGGGGCCAAGGCCGAGCCGGACGCCGAGGAGTCGTCCGCGGGCAAGTCCTGACCGTCTGAACGCGAAGGGCCGGCGGCTTTGTGCCACCGGCCCTTCCGCGTTTTCCCGGGGGCCCGTCCGACCACTCCGGGCCCGGTCGTACGCTGTCCGGGAGGGACGGGACGTCCCGCCCTCGACCCAGTGGAGCGATCTCGGGAGGCGGCCGTGGCGAGCGGCGGCAAGCGGGCGATGTCGGGGCCCAAGGGCTTCGCGATCGTGATCGGCGGAATGTTCGGCATCATGCTCGTGCTGTGGACCCTGGCGGCCCTCGCGGCCCCCTAATGTGGCGCCCATGCCCACGCTCATCGTGCTCCGCCACGCCAAGGCCGAAGCCGGTCTCGGCATACCCGACGTCGACCGCAAACTCACCGATCGCGGGCGCCGGGACGCGACCGCGGCCGGAGACTGGCTGCGCGCGAACGACCTCGTCCCGGGGCGGGTGCTGTGCTCGCCCGCCGCGCGGACCCGGGAGACTCTGGCGCGCCTGGCGCTCGACGCGGAGACCGCCTTCGAGCCCGGCATCTACGACAACGATCCCGACGGGCTCCTCGCCCTCGTCTCCGAGGCTCCGGACGAGGCCGGCACGCTCCTGCTGGTCGGGCACAACCCGTCGGTGCACCACCTCGTCCACGACCTGACGGGCCAGGCCCCCGACGCCTTCCCCACCTGCGCCCTCGCCGTGATCGACCTGCCTCCGGGCGGCTGGGTCGACGTCCGGCCCGGCCTCGGCACGCTGCGCACCGTCCGCACGCCCAAGGACTGACGGCTCACGGGCGCGATTCGGCGGCCTCAAGGGACGACGCGATGACCTGGTTCACGTCCCGCCGCAGCTCCCCGATCGTGTAGCGGGTCCCGGAGACCTGCAGCAGGGCGTGCCGCAGCGGGGTGAGCTCGTCGGGGCCGACGCCCTCCTTGATCTCCGCGCGGCGCCGCCGGGTCAGCGTGGACAGGTAGGAGTCGAGTTCGGCGAGCTCGTCGGAGAGCTCCTCGACGGGCGCGCCGGCCTCCGGGTCGCGCTCCCCCGGCTCCTCCAGCAGGCCGGCTGCCTCCTCCAGCTGGTCGGCGAGGCGGTCGAGGATCTCGGGGATCGGCCCGGTGTCCACGGCCCGCTCGCGGGACAGTTTCGCGACCGCGACGAGGTGGTCGCGGGCGCGGTGCGCGGCGGCCACGGCCCTGCGCAGCAGGTCGATCAGGTGGAGGTCGGGCACCCGCTCCTGGCCGAGCCGGGTCCGGGTCTCGTCGACCGCCTCCGCCGCCCGCTCCGCCGTCACGATCGCGTCGTGCGGGAGCCGGGTCCGCTCCCCGGCGAGGACGTCCGCCGCCGCCCTGACGAGCCTGGCGTGGGTGCGCAGGAGCCGTTCGAGCTGGTCGGGCATCCGTTCGAGGTGCCCGGCGGGCCACAGCAGCAGGACGGCGAGGTAGGCCATGAGCGACCCGGCCAGGGTGAGGCCGATCCGCTCGCCGGCGGTGCGCCAGTCGGCGGGCGCGGAGAAGTCCAGCAGCATCATCGCCAGGGGCGTCCCGAACAGCGCCCAGTAGGCGAAGTTCACCGACCGCATCGCGAACCCGGCCCCCGCGAAGCAGAACGCGATCACCGCGACGGTGGCCTGCCCGGGCGCGAGCGTCAGGATGACCGCGGCGACGGCGGCCCCGGCGGCGGTGCCCCCGACGCGCTGGACGAGCCGGTCCACGGTCTCGCCGTAGGTGGCGCGCAGGCTCAGCATCGCGGTGATGGTCAGCCAGTGGCCGTGCGAGATCCCCAGCGAGGCGGCGAGCGCCATCGACACGACCGCCGTCACGTACACCCGCGCCACCTGCCGGAACGTGGGGGAGCGCGTGCGGACGGCGCGGGCGACCCGGTCCCAGGCGGGCATCGGGTCGAGCGTGCCCGGCATCCGCGGCGCGGCGAACCCGATGCGCAGGCCTCCCGCGACGAGGCGGCGCAGGGAGGCGACCTCGCCGGCGATGCGGTCGACGGAGCGGCGCACCTGGCCGATCAGCGCGACCGCGACCAGGTCCTCGTCGCCGGCGAGTCCGGCGCGCCTGATCTGCTCCGCGGAGCGGACCATGCGGCGGACGGCGGCGGACTCCTCGCGGCCGAGCGGCGCCTCTCCCGCCGTGGCGAGCGCCCCGGCCAGCAGCCGCAGCCGGGCGGCGAGCGCGGAGATCGCCGTCTGCGTCTCCATCTCCCACTCGCGGTCCGGCGGGTAGTTCTTCGCCGCCTCCAGGACGGCCTGGAGCGTCACCGTCTCGTGCAGGATGCGCCCGAGCGCGTCGATCACCCGCTCGGGCCTCGCGGGTTCGTTCCCCGCCCGCCCCGACCGGTACAGCTCGTAGGTGGCGCGCGCCGCCGTCAGCGACTCCGACGCCGCACGCCGCTTGGCCTCCCAGTCGGGGATGCGGGTGACCGCGAGCAGGTCGGGGTTCGTCAGCTCGACGGCGTCGAGGGGACCCGCGTCGCGGGCTCCGAGGTCCTGCGCCACGGCGTCCAGCGCCTCGGCGACCGCGTACGCGGACTCGCTCAGCGCCTCCCGCAGCGGCCGCAGCCGCCGCGCGGGCCACGGCGCCAGCAGCAGCGCGGCCGTGAGCAGCCCGCCCACCAGCTCCAGCAGGCCGATGTTCACCACGTCCGCGGACGGCGGCCGGACGGCGCTCAGCAGCACCGCGAGCCCCGCCGTCGACCCGATCCGCGGCACCGCCACGCCGAGCGCGACCAGCGGCGGCACGACGGCCACGGCCAGCCACAGATGCCCGCTGAGCAGCCCGCCCACCCCGGACCCGACCGCGACGATCAGCACGCCGACCGTGAGGTCGCGCGCCCGCGACCCGTACGGGCCCTCCGGCGCGCGCAGCGCCACGAGATAGGCCCCGAGCGCGATCATGGATCCCTGCGCGGCGTGCCCGTTCAGCGCGCCGACGAGCAGCGGCACGGAGACCGCGAGGGCGGCGGCGAGCCCGTAGAAGGGCGCCGCCTGCCCATGCACCTGGGCGTAAGCCCCCCGCGCCCGCCGCAGCATGAGGCCTGTCTACCCCCAGGCGCTGGGTTTTCCCAGTGGCTGCGACGCCCGGGAACCCCGGCTATGCCTGGGAGTCTTCGGCGTCGGCGGCTTCCACTTCTTCGCGGGAGATGCCCAGGAGGAAGACGATGGTGTCGAGGTAGGGGACGTTGACGGCGGTGTCGGCGGCCTGGCGGACGACCGGCTTGGCGTTGTAGGCGATGCCGAGGCCGGCGGCCTGGAGCATGTCGAGGTCGTTGGCGCCGTCGCCGATCGCGACCGTCTGGCTGATCGGGATGCCGGCCTCGCGGGCGAAGCGCTCCAGGGCGGCCGCCTTGCCGGCGCGGTCGATGACCTGGCCGGTGACGCGCCCGGTGAGCTTGCCGTTCTGGATCTCCAGGGTGTTGGCGGCGGAGTAGTCGATGCCGAGATCCTCGACGAGGGCGTCGGTGACCTGGGTGAAGCCGCCGCTGACGATCGCGAACTTGTAGTCGAGGCGCTTGAGGGTGCGCACCATGGTGCGGGCGCCGGCGGCGAGGCGGAGCCGGTCGCGGACGGAGTCGATGGCGGAGGCGTCGAGCCCGGCGAGGAGCGCGACCCGCTCGCGCAGGGAGCCCTCGAAGTCGAGCTCGCCGCGCATGGCGGCCTCGGTGACCTTGGCGACCTCGTCGAGGCAGCCGGCGTGCTCGGCGAGCAGCTCGATGACCTCGCCCTGGATGAGGGTGGAGTCGACGTCCATGACGATGAGCCGCTTGGCGCGCCGGTGCAGGCCGCTGTGCTGCACGGCGACGTCGACCCGCTGCTCGACGGCCTCGGCGGTGAGCGCGGCGCGCAGCCCGTCGGGGTCGGCGCCGGAGACGTCCATCTCGATGCAGGTGACGGGGTTCTGGGCGAGGCGCTCGATGCGGTCGATGTTGGCGCCGTGCGCGGAGATCCGCCCGGCGATGCCCGCCATGGCGGCGGGCATGAGCGGGTTGCCGAGGACGGTGACGTGCAGGCGTCCGCTGCGCTTCGGCATCCGCTTGTTGCGCCCGGTGGAGAGCTCGATCTCCATGTCGAGGTCGTTCGCGACGCGTTCGGCGGCGTTCCACACCCGCCCGATGTCGGCGCCCTCGGTGTAGGCGAGCAGGACTCCGAGGACGAGCCGTCCGCGGATCACGACCTGCTCCACGTCCGCCACCGTGAGGGGGAACTGGGAGAGTGTCCGGAAGAGGCGCGACGTGACGCCGGGGCGGTCGCGGCCGGTGAGTGTGATGAGCAGCGTGCGCTCTGCTGACCCGTCCATAGCTGTTCCCAACGGTACCGGCCGCGCCGGGCGTCCCGCCCGCCAGGTCCGGCATGCGAGACGCTATCCGGGAAGGATCAGGTTCAGATCGCCGAATTCGTGCCAGAGGTAGCGCTCGGCGAGGGCGGCCTCGTACGTGGCGTTGAGCAGGTCGCGGCCCGCGATGGCGGTCAGCATCATCAGGTGGGACGACCTCGGCTCGTGCAGGCCGGTGAGGAGGCCGTCCACGGCTCGGACACCGTCCTCGGGGGTCACGACGCGCTCGGTCCAGCCGGAGGACGCCTGGACGCGTCCGGAGGCGTCCACGGCCGTCTCCAGGGCGCGCACGGCGGTGGTGCCGACGGCGATCACCCGGCGGCCCCGGGCCCGGACGTGCCCGACGAGGGCCGCGGTCGGCTCGGGGACGCTGTAGCGCTCGGCGTAGGGCGGCTCGTGGGCCTCGGGGGACGCGACGCCCGTGTGGAGGCTGATCGGGGCGATCAGGACGCCGCGCGACACCAGCCGCGTCACGAGTTCGGGCGTGAAGGGGCGGGCGGCGCTCGGCATCTCCGCGCCTCCGGACGAGCGGTCGTGGGCGAAGGCGGTCTGGTAGGCGGCGACCGGCCAGTCGCGCCGGACGTACCCGTACCGGATCGGGACGCCGTGGCGTCGGAGGTAGGGGACGACGTCGGTGCTCAGGCGCGCCTGCCAGAGCCGGTCGGACACCCCTCGGGCGCGGTCCGCGTGCCGTCCGACGAGGGTGAGGGTGGCGCCGCCGGGCATCGGGATCCACTCGCCGGGGGTGCCTCCGGCGTACGGGCGGCCGGCCTTGCCGGCGAGGCGGCGCAGCTCGACGAGCCACAGCCGGTCGTCGGCGCCGGGGACCGGGGTGGAGAAGTGCACGCTGATCCGGTCGAGCCGGACGGCGGCGGGCAGCGTGGCCGAGGTGTTGACGACGAGCAGGTCGCCCGGGTCGAGCAGGCCCGGCAGGTCGCGGAACGCGTGGTGGGAGACCTCGCAGGCGGCGCGCCGGGAGACGAGGAGCCGGACGCCGTCGCGGGCCCGGCCGCGTGCCTCGGGCGGCTCGTGCGCCTCCAGCGCGGCGGGAAGGGTGAAGTCGACGGTCATGTCCGGACCTCCAGGCGGAGAGCGGCGATCACGCCGAACGCGGCGATCGCGGCGAACAGCGCCCCGGCGACGGCGAGCCCGACGTCCAGCCGGGCGGCGCCGAAGCCGGTGACCAGCGCGCCCGCGACCCCGACCACGAGGGACGAGCCGAGGGTGTCGCTGATCTGCAGCGCGGAGGAGTTGACGCCCTGCTCGTCCTCGGCCGACAGGTCGAGCAGCAGGACGGAGAGGCTGCCGATCGAGAAGCCCATCCCGGCGCCGCCGACGATCCACGCGGGGGCGGCGAGCCAGCCGGAGAACTGCAGGGCGACGGTGGCGAGGACGATCCCGGTGGTGACGAGCACGGCGCCGAGCAGGGCGTAGAACTCGCGGGGGCGCTCGGAGCGGCCCTGGATCTGGGACGCCGCCGACCAGCCGAGCGCGCCGACCGTCAGGACGATCCCCGCCTGCGTGGCGCTGAAGTCGTGCAGCCGGGTCAGCGCCAGCGGGATGAAGACGTCGGTGCCGAAGAAGGCCCCCGACAGCAGGCCCCTGACGAGGATGACGCTCGGCATCCCGCGGCGGAGCCGGAGCGTTCCGGCGGGCAACAGGCGGGGCAGCCCGAAGGCCAGGCCCGCGAGGCCGACGAGCACGGCCGGCAGGAGCTTCCAGTCCGCCCCGTCGAGGCCGTAGAGGAGGACGCCGGTGCCAGCGGCGACGCCGAGGGCGGCCGGGTACCGCGACTTGCCGGGGGCCCGGGCGGCGCCGGACGGCGCGATGCCGCGCAGCACGGGGAGCAGCATCAGCGCCGGCGGGATCACCAGCGGGACGAGGCCGAGGAACACCCAGCGCCAGCCGGCGTGCTCGGCCAGGGCGCCGCCGGCCGCCGGGCCGACCAGCGACGGCAGCACCCAGGCGGCCGACAGCGCGGCGAACACCCGGGACCGCAGGTCCTCCGGGTAGACGCGGGCGATCACCACGTAGAGGGCGACGAGCGGGACGCCCGTGCCGAGGCCCTGGACGGCGCGCCCGGCGACGAACACCCACATGGACGGCGCCGCGCCCGCGATCAGGAGCCCGGCGACGAACACGGCGAGCCCGAGCAGGAAGGGCCGGGTGGGGCCCGACCGGTCGACCCAGCCGCCCGCGAGCACCGTGGCCAGCAGGCTGGTGATCAGGGTCGCGCTGAAGCCCCACGCGTACAGGGACAGGCCGTCCAGATCGTTCGCGACGACCGGCATGACGGTGCCGACGGCCATGCTCTCGAACGCCAGCAGCGTCACGACCAGGACGATCCCGAGCGTCGCGGCCCGGAACCCGGTGCCCAATATGCCCTGCTTTGTTGTCACCTGATCATGATCAAGGACGGTGGTCATCGCGCGGCCGCCAGGTCCGCCGCGCGGTGGCGCCCGCTCGGAAGGCGGCCGGAGACGAGCCGGTGCAGCGCGGCGGCGGCCTCCTCGGGAGGCGGGGCCGCGTCCGCGTCCTCGCCCGCGGCGCGGAGCATCGCGGTGTTCATCTCGCCCGGGTCCGCCCACCACACCGCGACGTCGGGCTCCTCGGCCGCGAGGACGTTCGACAGCTGCTCCAGCGCCGCCTTGGACGCTCCGTAACCGCCCCACGTCTCGTAGCCCTCCACGGCCGCGTCCGACGTGATGTTGAGGATCGCGCCGCGCCGCTCCCGCAGGCCGGGCAGGACCGCCTGGATCAGCGCGAGCGGCGCCACGACGTTCGTCGCGAGCGTGTCCGCGAAGGCGTCCGCGGGAAGCGAGGCGAGCCGGGGCATCGGCGTCGGGCCGAGCGTGCTCGCGTTGTTGACGAGCAGGTCGAGCCCGCCTGCGACCGCGCGGGCGAGGGCGGCCCGGTGCGCGGGATCGGCGACGTCTCCGGGGATCGCGGTCGCGCCGGTCTCGGCCGCGACCGCGGAGAGCGGGCCGGCGTCGCGGGCGTCGACGACGAGGGTCCAGCCGTCCCGGGCGAGGGTGCGGGCGAGCGCCCGGCCGAGGCCGCGGGAGGCTCCGGTGATCAGTGCCGTCTTCATGCCCTCGACGCTAGGGACCGGCGCGCCCGGCGGCATCGGCCGACGGGTCCACCGGGGGCTCGTCGGATGGTCCTAGGACCGGCGTCCCGCGCCCCGGGGAGGGGCGTCGCGGCACGTACTCCCGCCGGCTGATTCGAGAAGACCCGCCTAGAGAGTACGGTCTTCACATGCGGGCGCCGAGGGGCGCCCGGACGGGGGAGGACGAGAGGCCGGAATGGCGACGGACGAGGGCTGCCGCGGCGACCAGGGCGCGACCCTGCACGCCGTCAGTTCCGCCGTGCTCGCCGTGACCCGCCACCTGTCCGTGCACGAGGTGCTCCAGGTGATCGTCCGGGCGGCGGCGCAGCTGCTGGACGCCCGCTACGCGGCCCTCGGCGTGCCCGACGACGAGGGCTCGTTCGCCGAGTTCGTCGTCGAGGGCGTCTCGGAGGAGGAGTGGGAGCGGATCGGCCCGCTGCCCCGCCAGCACGGGATGCTCGCCGCGATGCTGAAGAGCGACGCGCCGAAACGGCTCGGCGACATCCGCAAGGAGGCCGAGTTCGAGGGCTGGCCGGTCGCGCACCCCGTCCTGAAGGACTTCCTCGGCGTCCCGATCCGCGACGGCGAGGACGTTCTCGGCATCGTCTTCCTGGCCAACAAGCGCCGTCCCGGCGGCTTCACCCAGGACGACGAAGACCTGCTCACCCTGTTCGCCGCGCACGCCGCGATCGCGATGGCGAACGCCCGCCTCTACGAGCACAACCGCGAGCTCACGGTCGTCGCCGAACGCAACCGGCTCGCCCGGGAGCTGCACGACGCCGTCGCGCAGAAGCTGTTCTCGCTGCGGCTGACGGCCCGCACCGCCTCAGCGCTGGCCGAACGCGACCCGGTCCGGACCGTCCGGGAGCTCGAACAGGTCGAGCGGCTCGCCGCCGAGGCCCTCGCCGAACTGCGCGCCGTCATCTTCGAGCTGCGTCCCACCGACCTGGCGGACGGCCTCGTGGCGTCGCTGCGCAAGCACGTCGAGGTGCTCGACCGCGCACACGAGTCCAACGTCCGTCTCTGCGCCGACGAAGCGATCGTCCTGCCGGAGGAGCACGAGGCCGTCGCCTTCCGCATCACCCAGGAGGCCCTCTACAACGCGCTGCGCCACGCCCGGGCGAACACCGTGCAGGTCCGGCTCCGCACGGAGGACGAACGGGCCGTCCTGGAGGTCTCGGACGACGGCGCGGGGTTCGACGCGTCCGAGGTGGAGCCCCAAGGCGGGCTCGGTCTCACCTCCATGCGCGAGAGGGCGTACTCGATCGGCGGCGAACTCGCGATCGAGGGCGCGCCCGGCGGAGGCACCACGGTCCGGCTGGAGGTGCCGCTGTGAGCGCCGCGCGCGGGCCGATCCGGGTCCTGATCGCCGACGACCATCCGGTCGTCCGGCAGGGACTGCGGACCTTCCTCGGCATCCAGGACGACATCGAGGTCGTCGGCGAGGCCGAGGACGGCACGTCGGCCGTGACACTGGCCGAATCCCTGGAGCCCGATATCGTGCTCATGGACCTGAAGATGCCGGGCGCCGACGGCCTGACCGCGCTGGCGGAGCTGCGGGCGCGCGGCGTCGCCGCACGGGTCCTCGTCCTGACCAGCGTGACGGAACGCGGGCACGTGCTGCCGGCGGTCCAGGCCGGGGCGGCCGGGTACCTGTACAAGGACGTCGACCCGCAGGCGCTCGTCCAGGCGATCCGGGCGGTCCACGACGGGCACGTCCTGTTCGCGCCGGACGCGGCCGAGGCGATGCTGCGGAACGGGACGGCGGGTGACGCGGGACGGGACGACCGCGGCCTCGCCGCGCTGACCGAACGGGAACGGGAGGTACTCGTGCACATAGCGCGGGGCAGGTCGAACCGGGAGATCGCCCGCGCCCTCGTGGTGTCCGAGAAGACGGTCAAGACGCACGTCAGTAATCTGCTCATGAAACTGGGAGTCCAGGATCGGACGCAGGCGGCGCTCTACGCGGTCCGGCACGGTGTCGGAAACACGAGTGCCGCCGGGGAAACCGGGAAGACCAACGCCCGCGGCTGATACAAACTCCTCTGACAGGATCGTCATCGAAATTGGTATGAACGTAGCAATCAGGTACGCAGCAGGCAGCGACATCGGGTGCAACCGGGAGAACAACGAGGACTCCGGGTACGCCGGTGCGCGGTTGATCGCGGTCGCGGACGGCATGGGCGGGTATGCCGGCGGCGAGGTCGCGAGCTCGACCGTGATCGGCTCACTGCGCTCGCTGGACGCCGACGCCCACAAAGACGATCTTGTCGACATGCTGGGTCGCGCCGTGGCCGAGGCCAACGAGAAGTTGCGCATCGTCCGGGAGGAACGCCCCGACCTGAGCCGGATGGGCACCACGCTCACCGCCATGCTCTGGTCCGGCGAGTCCGTCGCGCTGGCGCACGTCGGAGACTCGCGCGGCTACCTCCTGCGCGACGGCGAGCTCTTCCAGATGACGCAGGACCACACCATGGACGAGCTGCTCAAGGCGGAGGCCGAGCAGGCCGGCCAGCAGGCCGATCCCGCCGAGACGTCCCGGCTCTCGCACGTGCTGTACCGCGTGCTGGACGGGCGCGACGACCGCGAGCCCGACCTGCGGCTGCGCGAGGCCCGTCTCGGCGACCGGTACCTGCTGTGCTCGGACGGCCTGAGCGGCCCGGTCGACGCGCAGAAGATCTACGAGGTGCTGTCCGCCGAGGCCGACCCGCAGCGCGCCGTCGACCGGCTGATCGAGATGGCCCGCGACAACGGCGGCCCCGACAACATCACCGCCGTCATCGCCGACGTCGTCGAGGCCGAGCACCTGTCCGGCTCCGAGGAGCCGGTCGTGGTCGGCGCCGCCGCCCAGGCCTGACGCCCGCCCGGCCCCGCACCCCGCGGGCCGGACGCCGGACCCGGCCCGACGCTCCTCGGGCCGGACGATCCTTCGGGCCTCGATGCCCCCGGGCCAGGCGCGATGCGCCGTTCCGCCCGCCCGCGCGCCACGCCGCGCCCTCAGAGCGCCGCGCCGTTCTCCCCGGTCTCCGGCGCATCCCCTGCCTCGCCCCGCCCGCGCGCACGTCCCGTTCGCCGCACGCCCCGCACCGGACGATTCATTCATGCTCGGAACGCGAAAGAGTGCCCATGTAGCAGGTGATTTGTCCTACTCTTGCCCCAGAGGTGGTGTAGCCGAGCACTGAGTAACGGTCTGACACCGGATCGTTGCCCGGACTTGACCCGCCTCCGGGTGCACCCGATATACGGGTCACTCACCTGTATGTCATCGAGGCGGAGGATTCGTTGGGGGGAGCGCCCGGGGCGGCGTCCGCCGGTGCACCGCGAGGTGCTCTCGGGGGAATCGTCAGCCGGACCCTCACCGCAGCGCGGCACGGACCCCAGGGTGCGGTGCTGCGTGTCGCGGCGATGGCCGTCGCGGCCATCGGCGCGTCATGGATCCACCGCGTGAACGACCCCGGCGTGCTCTGTCCCCTGCGGGCGCTCACCGGAATCCCGTGTCCCCTGTGCGGGGGCACGACCGTGTTCATCGAGTTCGGCTCGGGCCGTCCCGGCCAGGCCGTCCTCGCGAACCCGGTCGCGCTCGCCGGCGCCGTCGCCGTCGCCGCCGCACCGCTGGGGCTGGGTGAACGGTGGTGGGCACTCCAGCCGAAGACCCGTGCCTGGATGCTCGGCACCGCCCTCGTCGGGTCGGAGCTGTGGCAGCTCGTCCGGTTCGGTGTTCTGCGGGTTTGAGCCGCGGTCGGTCCTCGGTCAGACTTGCGGAGCCCACCGGGTCCGGCGGGCGTCACATAACCACAGGGTCAATCAATAAGGAGCAAGTGTGGGCAACCCCTACGACCCGTACGGTCAGCAGCCGGGCTACGGGCAGCAACAGCCCGGGTACGGCCAGCAGCCCCCGGCCCAGCCCGGTTACGGCCAGCCCGGCGGGCAGCCCGGCTACGGTCAGCCCCCGGCGCAGCCCGGCTACGGCCAGCCCCCGGCCCAGCCGGGCTACGGTCAGCCCCCGGCGCAGCCCGGGTACGGCCAGCAGCCCCCGGCCCAGCCCGGCTACGGCGCCCCGTCGGGGCCCTCGCAGCCCGGCTACGAGGTGCACCACCACCACTACGGCTCGGGCGGCCAGCTCGCCGAGTGGGGCTCGCGCGCCGGCGGCTACATCATCGACTACCTGATCTTCGGTGGTCCGGTGTTCGTGCTGTACATCCTGATGATCATTCTCTCCAGCTCGGGCAGCTCGGGCGCGGCGCTGTTCGGCCTCCTGCTCATGCTGATCGGCGCGGCCATCTCCATCGCGGGCGGCCTGTGGATCTGCTACCAGGAGGGCACCACCGGCCAGTCCATCGGCAAGCGGCAGATGGGCATCCGCCTCGTCAGCGCGCAGACCGGCCAGCCCATCGGCTTCGGCATGGCCTTCGTGCGCAAGATCGCGCACGTCGCCGACAGCTTCCTGTGCTACATCGGCTTCCTCTGGCCGCTGTGGGACGAGCGCAAGCAGACCTTCGCCGACAAGATCTGCAACACCATCGTGGTCCGCGCCTGACCCACGACCCACGACAGCGGGGCGCCCCACCTGGGACGCCCCGCTTCGCTGTCCCGACCCGGTGCCCTGCCCGCGCTCCTCCACGGCCCTCGCCGACATGTTCGCCTACGCGCACGCCCTCGCCGCCGAGAAGCGCTCCCGCCCGTCCGGCGACATCATGTCC
>NZ_JBEZJP010000060.1:0-27621 GCF_040653175.1 Actinomadura sp. NPDC048032 | reverse complement strand
GCGGCGACCGCCACGGGCGCCGAGATCCGCACGGCGTCCTCGAATCCGGCCGCGCATTCCAGGTCGCGGCCCTCGTCCTCACCGCAGAAGGCGGCGTCGCCCCAGCCGCCGAGGGCCGAGAAGAGCCAGAGGACGGCCAGCGCGCAGTTCGCGATCGTCGGAATCGCCGGCGAGATCCGCCAGCCGTTCGGGCGCCCGGACATGGCCTGCACGACCGGAACGTACCTCGCCTGGCGGGAGCCGGGAACCCCTCCGTGGGGCGGCCTCCGGTCCGTCAGGTGATCTCTTTGGCCTCGTGCAGGTTCATGTCCATGACGATGGCCGTCATGACCGCCATCGTCCGCAGCGGTTCCCGGACGGGATCGGCGATCTCCACCGCGTACTTGTCGGCGGTCGTGAGCAGGTGGGTGGCGAGGCCCGCCCACTTCTTGCGGACGTGCGCCACCTTGCCGCCGTCGGCGTCCTTCACCTCGAAGTTGTTGCGCGGCACGTCGACCTCGACCGTGCCGATGAGCGTCCCGTCGTCGTCGTAGACGACGTAGCGGCGGCCGACCCTCTCGGTGACGAAGGAGCCGACGCGCTCTCCGTCCGGCCGGAGGATCTCGGTGTACTCCCGGCCGCTCTGCTTGTCCACGACGTACAGGGGGTCGCCGTCGGGCGTCGTCAGCAGGACGGCTCGGGCGTCGAGGTTCGACTTGCCGGGGAACAGTCCGCGCATGACCGCGGCGTTGCCCTTGTCGTCGGTCGGCGCCGCGATGGCGAGGACGGTCCCGCCTTCGTCCAGCACCTTGTACCGCGACTTGGCCAACGGTCCCCTGCGAGGCTGTTCGACCCTGAGCACCGGGGAGCTGAACACTTCGCTCACGTGTTCTCCTGCCTCGTCGGCCGCATCGGCGACCGCCTCACTGTTCACTTCGCCTGCGCCCGCGTCCTCGGCGGCACGCCCTCCAACCGGCGATCCTGCCAAGCGCCGGGCCCGCAGGGGAAGCACTTTGCGCGCCCGTCTCCGCCCGGCGGAATCGCCGCGCCCGCGCCCGGCTCACTGACCTGCACCGCCGTGGCCCGGGGTGCCCGTCCGAGAAACATTCTTCTTTCGGCCCGGCGTCCCCTGAGCATCCCCACGGACATCTCCGGCGCCCTACGAGCTTCCACAGAGCGTCGTCCTGCCCGAACCAGGGCTTCGACCCGCACCGGCCCTCGCGGACGCGGAAAGGGGCGGTTCCCGAAGGAACCGCCCCTTTCACATGCACTCGGAAGTGCGAACCGCGGACTCGCTCAGAAGTCCATGCCGCCGGCGTCGGGCATGCCGCCCGCCGGGGCCGGGTTCTTCTCGGGCTTCTCGGCGATGACGGCCTCGGTGGTGAGGAACAGCGCGGCGATCGACGAGGCGTTCTGCAGCGCGGACCGGGTCACCTTGGCCGGGTCGAGGATCCCCGACTCGAACATGTTGACGTACTCGCCGGTGGCGGCGTTCAGGCCCTCGCCCGGGGTCAGGTTGCGGACCCGCTCCACCACGACGCCGCCCTCAAGGCCGGCGTTGACGGCGATCTGCTTCAGCGGCTCCTCGAGAGCGCGCTTGACGATGTTCGCACCGGTGGCCTCGTCGCCCGCCAGCTCCAGCTTGTCGAACGCCTTGGTGCCGGCCTGCAGCAGCGCCACGCCGCCACCGGGGACGATGCCCTCCTCGACCGCGGCCTTGGCGTTGCGGACGGCGTCCTCGATGCGGTGCTTGCGCTCCTTGAGCTCGACCTCCGTCGCGGCGCCGGCCTTGATGACCGCGACACCGCCCGCGAGCTTGGCCAGGCGCTCCTGGAGCTTCTCGCGGTCGTAGTCGGAGTCGGTGTTGTCGATCTCGGTGCGGATCTGGTTGACCCGGCCCGCGATCTCGTTGGCGTCACCGGCGCCGTCCACGATGGTGGTCTCGTCCTTGGTGATGACGACCTTGCGGGCGCGGCCCAGCATCTCGGTCGTGGTGTTCTCCAGCTTGAGACCCACGTCCTCGCTGATGACCTGGCCGCCGGTCAGCGTGGCGATGTCGCCCAGCATGGCCTTGCGGCGGTCGCCGAAGCCCGGCGCCTTCACAGCCACGGACTTGAAGATGCCGCGGATCTTGTTGACGACCAGGGTGGCCAGGGCCTCGCCCTCGACGTCCTCCGCGATGATCAGCAGCGGCTTGCCGGACTGCATGACGCCCTCGAGGACGGGCAGCAGGTCCTTGTTGGCCGACGCCTTGCCCTGAACGATCAGGATGTACGGGTCCTCGAGGACCGCCTCCATCCGCTCGGGGTCGGTCACGAAGTAGTGCGAGATGTAGCCCTTGTCGAAGCGCATCCCCTCGGTCAGCTCGAGCTCCAGACCGAAGGTCTGGCTCTCCTCGACCGTGATGACGCCTTCCTTGCCGACCTTGTCCATCGCCTCGGCGATCATCTCGCCGATCTGCGGGTCGCCCGCGGAGATGGACGCCGTGGAGGCGATCTGCTCCTTGGTCTCCACGTCCTTGGCGAGCTTGGACAGCTCCTCGCTCACCCGCTCGACGGCGGCCTCGATGCCGCGCTTGAGCGACATCGGGTTCGCGCCGGCGGCCACGTTGCGCAGACCCTCGCGCACCAGCGCCTGGGCCAGCACGGTGGCGGTGGTGGTGCCGTCACCCGCGACGTCGTCGGTCTTCTTCGCTACTTCCTTGACGAGCTCCGCGCCGATCTTCTCCCACGGGTCCTCGAGCTCGATCTCCTTGGCGATCGACACACCGTCGTTGGTGATCGTGGGAGCGCCCCACTTCTTCTCCAGCACGACGTTGCGGCCCTTGGGACCAAGGGTCACCTTCACGGCGTCGGCGAGCTGGTTCATGCCGCGCTCGAGACCGCGGCGGGCCTCCTCGTCGAACGCGATCATCTTTGCAGCCATAGGCTCCAGTCCTCCCGGAACAAGGTGGCTTAGACGGATCGAGCCGACGCCCGCGACGGACGGCCCCGCCGACGACTTCCATTCCGCCGCCGGCCTGAGGCCTCATCGCCCCGACCCATGACTGTGTGAAGTTGTCACTCTCCACATCAGAGTGCCAATGCTTGTTTAGCACTCTACCCTGTCGAGTGCAAGCGCCACACATCACCGCCGCACGCGTCGCGCCGACCCGCTCGGAAGCGCTCTGACCTGCGCCGGAGGGTCACGTCAGCGCTGCCGACCGGCAGGAGGCGTCCGTCCGAAGAGCGGCCGAACCATCGTCTCGCCATGCGCGGCTCACCTCCCCGTAACGCTTTCGTTCTGCCTTGAGCAGGTGCCGCCCGAGCGCGGGGAGCGCCGGTCGTTCAGACGCCGGCCGTCCGGCTGCGCGCACGGGCGAGATCACCCTCGGTCGCGCCATCCGCCACTCCGACGGCGCCGCCGGCTTCGACGAGATCGAGTCCCTACCGGGCTTCCCTGGGCCTCGCCGGGCTGACCCCGCGGCTGCTCGACCCGGCGACCGCAGCGCGCCGCGCGGACCGGCACCTCGCCTGAGAGGGGGTGCCGTCGCGGCCACCCGTGCCGCGTGCCATTGCACCGGCGGCGGCCCGTGCCGCTGTTTTTCGCGGTTTTTTCGTCACGGACCGTTGGTGCCGGTTCTGTCGGTGCGACAACGTTTGCGGCGGCCCGGTGCACCGGGAATCACCACGGCCCGTTAGGGCCGCTTTCATGGAGTATGGCGAATGGTGAGGATGTTCTTTCAGTCCCGGGCAAAGGGCCGCCGCAAACGGGTCCGGACATTGGGCGGCCGCTCCGGCGTCGATGGTGACCGGGCCGGAGCGGCCGTGGTGCTTCGGTGTCCTGCTAGGAACCGCGGTTCACCGCTTGGTGGACTCCTGCTCGGGGCCCTCGACCGCGTTGATCACGGTGTTGTGCTTCCCGCCGTGGATGTGGCTGGTGATGGGCCCGGTCATCGTCGCGCTGTTGCCGGCGTAGACGTTCGAGCGGGGCGATCCGCTGAGGTTCGTGAAGATCGCGTCGCCCGAGCCGTTCTCGATGTTGGCGACGTCGCCGTTCTGGCCGACGATCGCCTTCTCGGCCGCGTGGACGTGCACCGGCCCGGGGCGGCCCCCCGTGGTGGCCAGCCGCTGTCCGGCCTGCGGAGCGTTGGCGTCGGCCTGCTGCTCCGGCGCGGCCTGCTGGGCCTCCTGCTGCGGGGCGGCCTGCTCGGCGCCCTGCTCCGGCGCGGCCTGCTGCGCGTCCTGCTGCGGAGCCGCCTGCTCCGCCTCCTGCTGCGGAGCCGCCTGCTGCTCGCCCTGCTGCTGAGCGGCCTGCTGCGCGTCCTGCTGCGGAGCGGCCTGCTCGGCGTTCTGCTGCGGGGCGGCCTGCTGCTCACCCTGCTGCGGAGCCGCCTGCTGCGCCTCCTGCTGCTAAGCGGCCTGCTGCTGCGGAGCGGCCTGCTCGGCGCCCTGCTCCGGCGCGGCCTGCAGCGACTCCTGCTGCGGGGCGGCCTGCTGAGGAGCCGCCTGCTGCTCGGCGGCCTGGTGCTCGGCCGCCTTGGCGAGCGCGACCTTGGTGGCCTCCTGCTCGGAGCCCTCGACGCCGGTGACGGCCGTGTTGTGCTTCCCGCCGTGGAGCTTCGTGGTGATGTCACCGGTCTTCACCGGCTTGTTCCCGATCACCGGCGCGGCCTTGGGCGACTTGGTGATGTCGGTGTAGATCAGGTCGCCCGGACCCTTCTCACTGATGTACGTGGGGCCGTTGTGCCCCACGTACGCCTTCTCCACCGCGTAGAAGTTGATGTCGGCCATGGCCGAGGGAGCCGCGAGGACGGCCGCTCCCATCGTTATGCCGGTCACGGCCATCGTGCGCAAAATGCGCTTCATGCCTTTCCTCACTCTCGTATGCCGTTCGGCGCCCCAGGGAGCGCCACTCCGGGTTCAATCTTCCAGGACGCGGCCAGCGAGAAACCCAAGTGACGGAGAGGCGGTGATCAAGATCAAAGCCGTGAAACTGGCGCTCGCTAAAACTTGTTCCATGCGCGTTTGGCCGGACGGGAAGAACAGTTGCCCAATCCAGCATCCACCGGGCAATCGCGTTCCGGAGAAGGGGGAATCGGCCAGATGTGAAAGGAAAAGCCCCGGCACGGTGGACGTGCCGGGGCCTCGCGGACGAGACGGACGTCAGCCGCCCGCCACCGCGGGGATGATGGAGATCTGGGCGCCCTCGGGCGTCGGGGTGTCGAGCCCCTCGGCGAAACGGACGTCCTCGTCCCCGACGTAGACGTTCACGAAACGGCGGATCTTGCCCGCGTCGTCCAGGATGCGGGCGGAGATGCCGGAGTAGCTGGCCTCGAGGTCGGCGACGACCGCGCGCAGGGTCGCGCCCTCGGCCTTCACCTCGGACTCGCCACCGGTGTAGGTCCGCAGGATCGTCGGGATACGGACGGACACGCTGCTCATGCTGCTCCTTCGTTCTCAGGCGAGGCCCGCGGCGCGGAACGCCTCCAGGGACGGGGCGATGTTCGCCGACGGCGCGACGACCGGGGCGACGGCGTCCAGGGTCTTCAGGCCGTCCCCGGAGTTGATGATCACGGTCTCGGCGCCCGGGTCGAGGGCGCCGGCCTCGACGAGCTTGCGCAGCGTCGCGACGGTGACGCCGCCGGCCGTCTCACCGAAGATCCCCTCGGTGCGGGCCAGGAGCCGGATCCCCTCGACGACCTGCTCGTCGGTGACGTCCTCGACGGCGCCGCCGGTGCGGCGGGCCACGTCCAGGACGTAGGGGCCGTCGGCCGGGTTGCCGATGGCGAGGGACTTGGCGATCGTGTCGGGCTTCACCGGGCGGACGACGTCGTGGCCCGCCTTGAACGCGGCGGCGACCGGGTCGCACCCGGAGGCCTGGGCGCCGAAGACGCGGTACGGCTTCTCCTCCACCAGGCCCAGCTTGATGAGCTCCTGGAACGCCTTGTCGATCTTGGTGAGCTGGGAGCCGGACGCGACCGGCACGACGACCTGGTCGGGCAGCCGCCAGCCGAGCTGCTCGGCGATCTCGTAGCCGAGCGTCTTGGAGCCCTCGGCGTAGTAGGGGCGGACGTTGACGTTGACGAACGCCCAGTCGTCCTGCTCGCCCGCGATCTCGGACGCGAGCCGGTTGACGTCGTCGTAGTTGCCGTCGACCGTCACGAACGTCCCGCCGTACACGGCCGTCGTGATGATCTTCTGGGACTCCAGGTTCGACGGGACGAACACCGCGCTGCGGATCCCGGCGCGGGCCGCCGCGGCGGCGACGGCGTTGGCGAGGTTCCCGGTGGACGGGCAGGCCAGCACCTTGAACCCCAGCTCGCGGGCGGCGGCGAGCGCCACGGCCACGACGCGGTCCTTGAACGAGTGGGTCGGGTTGCCGCTGTCGTCCTTCACCCACAGGCTCTGCAGGCCGAGGCTCTCCGCGAGGTTGTCGGCGCGGACGAGGCGGGTCAGGCCCGGCTCGGTGTTCGGGGTGTCGGCGACGTTGGACGGGACGGGCAGCAGCCCGCGGTAGCGCCAGATGTTGCGCGGCCCGGACTCGATGGACTCCCGGGTGACGCCGTCGAAGTCGTAGGCGATCTCCAGGGGGCCGAAACACTCTTCACAGGCGTAGTAGGGCCCGAGGTCGCGGGACGAGCCGCATTCGCGGCAGACGAGAGCGGTAGCCGGTCCGAGGTCTGTGGCAGGCGTGAGTGCCATGAGGGCGAGGCCTTTCTCCCCATCTTCCCTGCGCCACCTTGGTCGCAGGCCGGAGTTGGCACCATCTCCCGGCCGGCCTCGCAGGATCGCGACGCGCCGCAGCCAGGTGGTTGCCGGGGCTTCGCAGGGCCGGTCCCTCCACCCCTCTGGATGAGCGTTATGAAGTTGTCGATCTACGAGCTTTGAACTCGTATGCGTGACTTTACATGAACTGACCGGATGCCAGACAGGCGGGTCCAGCGATTGAGACGTTACCCGGCGGGTGTCTTGATCACCCGTTGGGTCGGGTCGAGGAACACGTGCCGGACGGTCGGGACGCGCTCGCGGAGCCGCCGGTCGATCTCGCCGGCGACGTCCTCGGCCTCGTCGGCGCTGATGTCGTCGGAGAAGTGCACCTTCGCGGCGACGAGGATCTGCTCGGGGCCGAAGTGCATGGTGAGCAGTTCGTCCACGCCGGTCACGCCGGGCGCGCCGCAGATCTCGGCGCGGATCTCGCGCTGCTCGGCGGGGTCGGCCGCCTGGCCGATGAGCAGGCCCATGCTCTCCCGGCCGATCGAGAAGGCGAGGACGACCAGGAGGATCCCGATGAGGACGGACGCGAGCCCGTCCCAGAACTCCGACCCGGTGATCTGGCGCATCACGAGGCCGCCGGCGGCGAGCGCGAGGCCGATCATCGCCGCGGTGTCCTCGAACAGCGCGGTCTTGAACGTCACGTCGGGCGACTTGCGGACATGCTCGACCAGGTCGCGGTCGCTGTCGCGCGTCTCCTTCTTGGCCTGGTAGAAGGCGCGGATCCAGGACGTCCCCTCCAGGACCGCGCCGAGGCCGAGGACGGCGTAGGCGAGCCACACCGTCGTCCCGCCGCCGCCGTGACCGGTCATGGTCAGGATGCCCTCGAAGATCGAGAATCCGGCGCCGGCCACGAAGATGCCGAACGCGGCGAGCAGCGACCACACGTACCGCTCGTTGCCGTATCCGAAGGGGTGGCGCCGGTCGGGGGGCCGCTCGCTGCGCCGGAGCGAGGTGTAGAGGAAGCCCTGGTTGAGGGTGTCCGCCACCGAGTGCGCGCTCTCCGCGAGCATGGCGCTGGACCCGGCCAGCAGGCCGGCGAACAGCTTCGTGATCGCGAGGATGAGGTTCGCGGCACCGGCGACGAGCACGGTTTTCGTCGTCTCGGACTTGCTCATGGCCGCCGGATACCCCCTGGGCGGATGACTAATCGGGCGGAACGGACACAAGGGCGGGCGATGCCGGCCACCTCGCGGGTCACTTTGATGCGCCTCGGCCGCAACTGAGACCCTTCCCGTATGAGCCAAGTGCTGGTGGCCTCGAACCGGGGTCCGGTGTCGTTCTCGCTGTCGGACGACGGCGGGCTCACCATGCGGCGCGGGGGCGGCGGTCTCGTGTCGGGCCTCGCCGCCGTGACGGGCGCCCCGCGCGACCCCGGCCCGCCGCGTCCGGCCGAGACGGCGCGGGAGCCGTCCTCCACGGGAGCGGACGTGCTCTGGGTGTGCGCGAGCCTCGGCGAGGCCGACCGCACGGCGTCGCGCCGTTCCCCGGACGGCCGCCTCGACCTCGCCGGGTACGAGACCGGCGGGGCGGCGGTGCGCATGCTCGACATCCCGGCGGCCACGTTCGACCGCGCCTACAACGGCGTCGCCAACTCGACGCTGTGGTTCGTCCACCACCTGTTGTACGACACGCCGCGCAGCCCGCACTTCGACGCCCGCGCCCGGCGGGACTGGCAGTCCTACGAGGCGTACAACGCGGCCTTCGCGGACGCCCTCGCACGCGACGCCGCCCAGGGCGCGAAGGCGGCGATCCAGGACTACCACCTGTCGCTCGCTCCGCGGATGCTGCGCGACCGGCGCCCCGACCTGAAGATCGTGCACTTCTCCCACACGCCCTGGGCGCCGCCGGAGTACTTCCGGCTGCTCCCGGACGACATCGGCGCGCAGGTCCTTCTCGGCATCCTGGGCGCCGACCACGCCGGCTTCCTCACGGAGCGGTGGGCGTCGGCCTTCCTCGACTGCTGCGAGCTGCTACCGGGCGCGCGCGTCGACCGCGTGGCCCACACGGTCTCCTGCTCGGGCCACACCACGCGCGTGGGTGTGCACGGTCTCGGCGTGGACGGGGCGGCGCTGCGCAGGCGCGCCGCCGAACCGGACGTCGTCGAGAGGGCCCGCGCGCTGCGCGAGCAGGTGGGCGACCGCCGGCTCATCGTGCGGATCGACCGGACGGAGCTGTCCAAGAACATCGTGCGCGGGCTCGCCGCGTACCGGGAGATGCTCGTCAACCATCCCGAGTGGCGGGGACGCGTCGTGCACCTCGCGTTCGCCTACCCGTCCCGCTACGACCTGCCCGAGTACCGGGAGTACACCGCGGCCGTCCAGCGCATGGCCGGGCAGATCACCGACGAGTTCGGCACCGCCGACTGGGACCCGCTGATCCTCCAGGTGAACGACGACTACCCGCGTTCCCTCGCCGCCTACGGCCTGGCCGACGTCCTGCTCGTCAACCCGATCCGGGACGGGATGAACCTGGTCGCCAAGGAGGGGCCCGTCCTGTCGCGGCACGGCTGCGCGCTCGTGCTGTCGCGAGAGGCGGGCGCGGCGGCGGAGCTGTCCGAGGACGCGCTGGTGGTCAATCCCTACGACGTCTCGCAGACGGCCGAGGCCCTGCGCCAGGCCCTGCTGATGCCGCGCGCCCGGCGGGCCGAGCGCTGCGCCCGCCTCGCCGACGCCGCGACCGCCCTGCCCCCGCAGCGCTGGTTCGCCGACCAGCTCGCCGCGCTGGACTAGCTCCCCGCGGAATGGGAGCGGCGTGCTGCTCTGCGGGCGTCAGGGCAACACGCCGCGGGTCCGGTCAGGGGGCGCTGCCGGCGGACTGCTCGGCGGTGAGGAGGCATTCGACGGGGTTCGGCTCGTGGTGCTGCCTCCACCGCTCGCGCAGCGCGGCCTTGCTCTGCGCCATGCGCCGGTGGGCGGCGGTGCGGGTGAAGCGGGCGAGCAGGGCCGCGGACGGCTTCGGCAGGCCGCTCGGCTCGTAGCCGTACTCGGCGAGACGCTCGCCGAACGCGGCCTCGGCCAGGCTGATCTCCCACGCGTCGAGGCGCTCGGCCCATGATCCGACGCGGTCGGTCGTGACGGCGTCGCGGGTCCGGCCTTGCCACTTCCTGGTGGACGGGACGATCCGCTTCGCCAGCCCCTCCGGGTGGGTCATCTCGGGGTCGAAGTCCTCGCCGAGGAAGCCGCAGAGCCGGGTCAGCTCGTCGGCGGGGTCGGCGACGAGCCGCTCGTACTGCAGCTCGTAGTAGGAGTCGGGGCCGAGGCGCTCGGCGAGCCGGCGGCCGCGGTCGATCGTCTCCCGCCAGGCGGACACGGCGTGGTGGATGTCGGCGTCGAACCAGGGCATCTCCATCAGCGACGCGACGCAGTCCCGGCCGTCCCGGACAAGATGGACGAACTGGGCGTCGGGAAACATCCGCAACAGTGTGCCGACGTGCTGGGAGTAGCTCGGGCGCTTGTCGCCCCAGCGCGGTTTGCCGTGCAGGCGGGCGTAGGCGCGGAAGACGATGCCGACCGCCGAGCCGAGCGTCGGAGGCCCGTCGGCGATCTCCTCCACGAGCCCGTCGGCGTCCATGCCGAGCGCCCGCACCTTGGTGGCGCGTTCTCCGACGATCCACTCCGCGAGCATCCGCCTGTTCTTGCTGTCCCGGAGGTCACCGTAGTCGCACCTCGCCGCATAGGCGGGCAGGACGAACCGGGTCTCCGCCGGGATCGCGATGCGGGCGTGCGAGTGGAGCATCAGGCGCAGCAGCGTCGTGCCCGAGCGAGGACAGCCGAAGATGAAGATCGGACGATCGCGGCGGAGGGCCGGTCCTGGTGGCATGCACCGCATGCTGGTGCAGAAGCCCAGTTCAGAACCCGGCTTCTGCACCCACTGTTACGGTCCGATGACCCACCCTTGACCGGCGGTCAGGTGTAGGACTCGCCGAGCGTCTGCCTCACCTGCTTGCGCGCCTCGTGGATGCGGGACTTGACCGTGCCGAGCGGGAGCTTGAGCTGCTCGGCGATCTCCGCGTACTCCAGCTGCGAGACGTCCCGCAGCACCAGGGCCTGGATGAGGTCGGGCTTGCGGGCCTCCAGGTCCTCCATGGCGTCGAGGATGTCGACCCGGGAACCCGCGATGACGCTCGTCCGGCGCGGGTCGGGACGCTGCTGGGGAAGCTCGCCCGCCTGCTCGACCGAACGCCGCTTCAGCGAACGGTAGGTGGAGCGGGCGGAGTTGGCGACGACGACGTGCAGCCAGGTGCTGAAACGCGACCGGCCCTCGAACCGGTGGATGTTCCGGGCGACCTGGAGCAGCGCGTCCTGGCACGCCTCCTCGGCGTCCTGTCGGCAGGGCAGGAACCGGGAGCTGTGCCGCAGCACGTCCGGCTCGATCTTGCGGAGGAGCTCGTTGAGGGCGCCCTGGTCGCCCTGCGCGGCCTTGACCGCCAACTCCTCGGTCCTCTCGTCGAATGCCATGCCGCCTCATTGCTCGTTCGCGCGCTCACCCCGTTGTTGGGATGATACGGGAGTGTCTTTCCCACCATCAGTAGGCCGTTACCGGATCGATCGCGTCCTGGGGTCGGGGGCGTTCGCCTCTGTATGGCTGGGGCACGACGACGCCCTCGAGTCCCAGGTCGCCATAAAGGTCCTGAACGGCAGCCTGATCGACGATCTGGACGTGCGCAACAGGTTCCTCGAGGAAGCCCGGATCCTGCGCCGCGCCGACTCCGAGCGACTCGTCCGCGTCCACGACATCGGCGAGCTCCCGGACGGGCGCCCCTACTTCGTGATGTCGTACGCCGACCGCGGAACGCTCGGCGATCGCATGCGCGAGCGGCCACTTCCGGTCAGCGAGGCGGTGGCGCTCGCCGAGCAGATCGCCTACGGCGTCGAGGTGATCAACACGCTGGGCGTCATCCACCGCGACCTGAAGCCGTCCAACGTGCTGTTCCAGTCGACGCCGGACGGCGGCGAGAAACTGCTCATCGCCGACCTCGGCCTCGCCAAGGCGCTCGCGCACGCGTCCGGCGCCTTCACCCTTCCGGTCGGCACGCCCGGGTACATGTCGCCCGAGCAGGCGCGGTTCGGCGGCGGGCTCGACATCCGCGCGGACGTGTACGGCCTCGGCGCCCTGACCTACCACATGCTCACCGGGCGGGCCCCGGGCCCGGCGCCGGTCAAGAAGGCGCCGAGCGAGCTGCGCGAGGGCCTGCCCCCCGCGTTCGACCAGGTGGTCCTGCGGGCGCTGGAGGTCGAGCGGGAGAAGCGGTGGCCGACCGCCGAGGCGTTCGCGGAGGCGCTGTCGACGCTGCGGCCCACCTCCGCGCAGGCCGCGCCGGCGCCCGCCCAGACGGCGCCCCCGCCGCCCGAGCCGCAGATCGACGCCGACGCGACCGTCCAGGACTTCTACCGCGAGGGCGTCCAGGTCCAGCAGCAGCCCCCTCCCGTGCAGCAACCCGGGCCCCCGCAGCCCAATCCCGCGCAGCCTGCCGCGCCGGCGGGCCCGAGCGCGCAGCCCGGCATGCACACGCGGTTCGACCGGCCCGGCGAGGACGACCTCCACACGTCCGAGATACGCGTCCCGCCCAGTACGCCGTCCGAAGAGGTGACGGTCGTCGACCGGCCCAGCGGGCGCTCCACCCCCTTCACCCAGGTGGAGGCGCCCACATCACCCGACAACGACAACAACCCGACGATCGCCTACCAGGGTCCGCCGCCACAGGGCCAGCCGCAGGCGCCGCCGCAGAACCAGCCGCAGGGGCCGGACGACAAGACGACCGCGTTCCCGGCCCAGTCGCCGCAGGGCGGGGCCCCGCAGGGCGGGCCGATGCAGCAGATGGGCCCGGGCGGCCAGCAGCCCTACGGGCCCCCGCCGACCGGTTTCCAGCCTCCGCCGCAGGGGCCGGTCCAGGGCGGCGGGCAGGGCGGGCCGCGCGGCGGCGGAGCCCCGAAGAAGTTCGTCACGCCGCTGATCATCACGGCGGTCGTGCTGGTGGTCGCGGTGATCGGCGGCCTGACGCTCGGCATGATGTTCTCCGGCGGCGACGACGGCGGCAAGGACGGCAAGGACAAGAAGCCGGCGGTCCCGAAGGACTTCGTCGCGGCCGCCGACGGCTCGGGCAAGATCAGGACCGCGGTGCCGAAGGCGTGGCCGGTTCAGGGGCAGGAGCCGACGTGGACGCCGTCCGCCGTCGGCCTCGCCGACGGCCAGCCGCGCCCGGTGCTACGCGCGACGCCGGACAAGGCCGCGTTCCTCGGCAACGGCAAGGGCCCCGGCGTGTTCGTCGGCGTGACCACCGACCTCGGTGCGAACCAGCTCCCGCCGCCGCGCGCCGCCGTCCACCCGCAGTGCACGAAGGCCGCGCCGGAGAACTACACCACGCCGGACGGCGCCCTCAGCGGGACGATCACCCGCTTCACCGCCTGCAAGACCGGCACGCCGTCGGTCACCGAGGTCGGCCTCAAGGACAAGTCCGGCAAGTTCGGCCTGTGGATCCGGGTCAAGGAGACCGACGGCCGCGACGCCACCAAGGACATCCTCGACAACCTGAAGGTCACCGGCCCCTGACCCGGGGCTCGGACCGGTACCACGAAGACCCGCGCATCGAGGCGCGGAGCGGCCCCCGCTCCGCGCCTCGTTCCGTTCGGCGCGGGCGCACTCCGCAGTGATTCGCGTCACAGTGTTGCATCGCGACATGTTAACGATATATCGTTGAGGCATCGCAACCGATCAACAACCAAGGAGACTGCGATGCATGAGCACACGATGAGAAGGCGCGGCGGCTTCAGGCGACCGGAGGAGCGGGGTCGCCGCGGCGACCCGTTCGGCCCGTGGGGGCCCGGCGGCCCGGGAGGACCCGGCTTCGGCCCGGGCTTCGGTCCCGGCCATCGCGGACGCGGTGGCCGCGGGCGGCGCACCCGGCGCGGCAACGTCCGGGCGGCGCTGCTCGCCCTGCTCGCCGAGCGGGCGATGCACGGCTACGAGATGATCCAGGAACTGGACGGCCGCACCGGCGGCGTCTGGCGGCCGAGCCCCGGCTCGGTCTACCCGACCCTCCAGATGCTGGAGGACGAGGGCCTGGTCAGCAGCGAGGAGCAGGGCGGCAAGCGGCTGTTCTCCCTCACCGACTCCGGCCGGGAGGAGGCGTCGGCGCAGACCACCGCCCCCTGGGACGAGGTCACCGAGGCCGCCGGCGAGAACGTCCTGCGCGGGCGCGAGGCCGTCGGCCAGCTGATGGGCGCCCTCCAGCAGGTGATGTCCGTGGGCAGCGAGGCGCAGAAGGCGCGCGCGCTGGACGTGGTCAACGACGCCCGCCGCCGCCTGTACGGGATCCTCGCCGACGACCCCGAAGCCGAGTGAACCTCAGGGAGCACCGACCGGAACCGCCGTGGCCGCCCAGGTCACGGCGGTTTCATTTTCCCTTCGGGAACGGCGCCTGCCTGGCGAGCCGGTCGGCCATGTACAGCTGCTTCCACACGTACAGGGCCATGTCCGAACGCCTGACGCGGCGGTCGACCGGGACGCCCACCGTCGCGCGGACCAGGTACGCCGAGCCCGGCGGAAGGTACTTGTCACCGCCCTCCCCCGCGACCAGCGCGCCGCCCGCGAGCCGCCGCACGACCTGGCTGTCGGTCGGCGGCGTGCACAGGCCCTCGGGGACGCCGGCCTGCGGCATGCAGCGCCCCCGCGCCGCCGGCGTGACGAGGTCGCGCCGGACGAACACGTCGCCGGGGAAGTCGAGCAGGACCTTCTCGCCGCTCGGGTTGGCGAGGATGTACTCGATGTAGGGGAACGCCGTCCCGGACGGCGGCGTGGACCGGGACGCCGTCCCCACGCCGTCGCTGATCCCGGACGTCACCGCGGCGATCCTGTACCGGGAGCCGTCGGCGGTGCCGATCGTGAGGGGCGCGCCCGCGGGCGGCAGCTTGGCGGCGCCGCCCGGCGCCCGCTCGCCCGCGGCGGGGGCCGCCTCGGTCGCGCCCTCGTCGCCGGAGCCGGGCGTCAGCACGACCCCGGCCGTGACCAACCCGGCCAGGACGAGCACGCCCGCCGCGACCAGCCCGCTTCGGCGTCCCTTCCGCCGCCGCTCCCGGCGCTCGCGCTCGCGCTCGCGAGGCCCGAGCCGCACCTGGACGCCGCTGGTCTCGCGGACGCCCATCGGCCCCGTCGCCGACGACCGCTCCTCGGGTTCGGAGTAGGCGTCCTGCGCCTCGGGCACGGCGGCCCACTCCGACCCGCCGAGCGGCGGCTCCGCGCGTGACCGCGGCGACTCGAGAGGCGACGGCGGCGGCAGCGGGGGCGACGGCGGGGGCGTGCCCCAGACGCGCGGCGGCGCATGCGCGGCCGGCGCGGTGTGGACGATCGGACGCGTCGGGGCGTCCGGCGGGATGGGAGGGCCCGGCGGAACGTGCACGCCGGGCGGGACGTGGGCGCCGGGCGGGCGGACCGGCGTCCCCTCTCTGGGCGTGGCCCTCGGGATGCCCTGGGAGGGCGTGTGCCTGATCTCGCCTGGACGGCGCGGAAGTCCCGGTTCCGTGTCCACCGTCTCGCCTCCCGATGTCCCTCGTGCGGCTTCCCCGCGAACCACACTCCCCACAATTCACCACATTTTGACCTAATCGCCTTCCACCGCCACACCGGCCCCCGGAGTCTCGCGAGATGCGACAAGTCGAGCCGGGAGTCTTGTCACCTGACGGACAATTACTCCGGCCTCCGGCGCCCCGGGCGGCGCCGGAGGCCGTTGGAGTGAGTCAGGAGAGGGAGTCGGCGAGCGAGCCGATGAGGTCGACCACGCCGGCGGGCCCGTCGACCACCAGGTCCGCCCGGTCGGCGAGCGCGGTGACCTCGGTCGAGCCGCTGCACACCAGCACGCCGGGCACGCCCTCGGCGCGCAGCGCGTCGACGGCGTCGAACGCGGCGAGGTCGCCGAGGTCGTCCCCGGCGAACAGCAGGGCGGAGGGGCGCGTCCCGCGGTCGTCGACGTACGCGCGCAGCGCCTTGCCCTTGTCCATGCCGGGCGGGCGCAGTTCGAGGACGTACCGTCCCGGCTCCACCGACAGCCCGGTCCGCTCGGCGAGCGCGGCGAGGATGCTGCGCAGCCGGTCCAGCGCGACCTGCGGTTCGGCGCACCGGCGGGTGTGGACGGCGAGCGCCTGCCCCTTGTCCTCGACGAACGTCTCGGGCGGGGCGCCGGCGGCGGCGAGGACGCCGGGCAGCTTCGCGCGGGCCTCGGCGACGCCGGGCGGCGGCTCCGGCACGGTCAGCGTGCCGGAGTCCCAGCGTTCGAGCCCGTACTGCCCGAGCACGACGAGCCCGTCGATGCCCTCGAAGCCGCCGTACTCGACGGCCACGGCGGCGGGACGTCCGGTCACGATCAGCAGCGAGCCGACCAGCGGGGCCAGCCGGGCCAGGGCCGGCGCGGCGTCCGGATGGGCCCTCGCCGAGGCGGGGTCGGGGACGATCGGCGCCAGGGTGCCGTCGAAGTCGAAGCCGAGCACGGCCCCGGCCGGGTCGTCGCGGATGGCGTCAAGTCCTTCGGCGCCTGCGGCCGTCAAAGAGCGGGGAGAGTTCACGTGACCAATGGTGGCCAGGTCAGGGCCGGATGCCGAGCCGCCGCGCGGCACGGCTTCGTTGCCGCTGTGTCCGCATCCGGCGCAGGCGCTTGACGAGCATCGGGTCGCACTCCAGCGCCTCGGGCCGGTCGATCAGGATGTTCAGGAGCTGGTAGTACCGCGTGGCCGACATGTCGAACGTCTCGCGGATGGCCTGCTCCTTGGCGCCGGCGTACTTCCACCACTGCCGTTCGAAGGCGAGGATCCGGCGGTCGCGCTCGGAGAGCCCGCCGGCGCTGAACGCGGCGTCGTCCGCCGCGCCCTCCGCTTCGGCGGGGCCGGGCTCGGCCGGGGGGCGGCCGTCGTCCATGGTTCGGTCCTGTGGGGGGACGTCACCGCGGGGGTCACCGGGGGCGTTCGCCGCTCGCATCAGGTCCCCTCTGTGGTTACTGATCCCGGGTCGTCCGGGTTCGGGCGGGAGCCATGCTACGCGTCCGCGCGGACAAGTTCCGGCGGATCCCGGTGAACGGTCGCCGGTGGTTCAGTGCATCACATCCCCGTTCACCTGGGGCTCTTTCGCTCCGTGTGTCTCACCGGCAACGGCGTTCAGGTCACGATGAAACATATGTACGCTGCATACGTTAGAGTAGGTGATCCGCAGCGTCCGGCGTTCGGAACGGAGACCTTGCATGGCGACGGAGACCTCCGCCACGGGACGGACCGCCGAGCGGGCCGCGCCTCGGGACGGGAGCCCTCCCGGACCCCCCGCCGACGGCTCCCTCACCGAGATCGCGACCGCGCTGTTCCATCTGCGCCGCGTGTGGGCCAAGCCCGACCTCGTCAAGCGCGTCCGCGCCCAGACCTCCACCGCCGCGGACGGGCGCCCGCTGCAGTTGTCGAACCTGATGGTGGTGAACGCGGTCGCCGCCCTCACCGACTGCGCGCCCCCGGACGAGCCGTCCTGCGAGGTCACGGTCGGCGCGGTCGCGGAACGGCTGGAGATCGACCCGTCCACGGCGAGCCGCCTCGTCGGGCACGCCATCGACGCCGGCCTGGTGTCCCGGCGCCCCTCCCCCGTCGACGCGCGCCGCGCCAACCTCGGCCTGACCGAGTCCGGGCGGCGCGTCAAGCAGGTCTCCGACCGGTTCCGCCGCGCCTACCTCGACGACCTGATGGCCGACTGGTCGGAGCGGGAGCGCACCGAGTTCGCGCGGCTGCTCACCCGCTTCGCCGACGCCGCCGTCCGGGCACCGATGTACCCGGACGGCATCGACCGCATCTTCGAGGAGGCGGCCGCCGACTAGGCACCGTTGCGCAGGGCGGACATGCGGACGTGGTACTCGTCCTCGTCGATCTCGCCCCGGGCGAACCGCTCGGCGAGCACCGAGCGCGCCTTGGTCATCGGGTCGGCCGCCGCCCTGGCCGCCGCGGCGCCGTCGTGCATGCGGCGCCGGATGAGGTAGAAGGCGGTGCCGAGCACGGCCAGCCAGAACAGGCCGAACGTGATGGGGAAGACCGGCCAGAACGCGGGGGCGTCCCCGTCGTGCCAGCCGCCCGGGTGCATCGCGGCCGCCTGCGTCGCCAACATCGTCACCATGGTTCATCGACCTTCCTGTGTCGGATGAGTCGATGCTCGGCGAGAGGTCCGGGGGGCCGCATCGTCCGGCTGGAGGCACTCTCGCTACGCCCGCCGGAGTACCGCGCTCACCACCAGGGCGGCCGGTACTCCTCGTCCTCGCCGGGCCGCGGCGGCCGCGAGTGCCGTCCGCGCGGCTCGCCGTCGGCGGGGTCGGGCGGCGGGACGGGCCCTTCCGGCGGTTCGGCGCCGCCCAGGCCGGGCGGCGGGACGTCGGGGAACGCCTCGGCCGGCGCCTCGTCCACGTGAGGTACGGGCGGAAGCGGCGGCTCGCCGGGCGGTTCCGGCGGTACCGCGGCGAGCGGATCCGTCGCGGGCCCGGGGACGTCCGGCGCCTCCAGGGCGCCCCGGCGGAAGGCGTCCCAGTCGTCGTCATCGAGGACGGACGGCTCGTCCCGCGCCGCCCCGTTCAGCCCGGCGCCGTTGCGCCCCATCCCGTTGAGGGGATCGTGTCCGCTGAGGGGGTCGTGCCCGTTGAGCGGGTCGTGCCCGTTCAGGGGGTCGTGCCCGTTCAGGGGGTCGTGCCCGTTGAGGGGCTCATGCCCGTTGAGCGGGCCGTGGCCGTTGAGCGGATCGTGCCCATTGAGGGGGTCGTGGCCGTTGAGCGGGTCATGCCTCTGGTGCGTCCCGTGCCCGCCCGCGGTGAACTCGCCGGGATCGAACGGGCGCAGCTCGCCCGGCATGACCGGCGGCTGCTTCGGCTCGATGGGAGGCGTCGGCCGCCCGTCCCAGCCGGACGGCGGCGGGGGCTCGGGGAGAGCGGGGTCCGGCGGCGGGAACGCGGCGGGGCCCGGCTCGGGCCGCGGGGCCTCCCAGAGCAGGGCGTCCCGCGGCGCGGAGGCCGGCGGCGGAGGCTCCTCGAAGGCGGGGGCCGGGTAGACCTCGTTGTTCTGGAAGAGCGGCGCGTTGACCGGTGCGACCACGGGCGCCGCGTACATCTCGGCGGGGGCCGGGGGCACGGTGGCCGCGGGCTCGCGCGGCGCGGCCGGGGCCGACGGCAGGCCGTAGTCGGCGACGGCGTCGGTGTCGCCGCCGTCCTCCTCGGGACGCCGCCGCTGCCGCCACCCCAGCACGAGCCCGAGGACGACCAGCAGCCCCCCGCCGCCGAGGACGAGCGGGAACAGCACGCCGGAGTCGCGGTCGTCGCGCTGCGCGGCCGGCCGCGGCGTCGCGGCCGCGGGCGGCGGCGTCTCCACCGGCCCGCTGGAGGTCTTGTTGATCTGGTTGGCGGCGACGAGGGTGCGGACGGCGTCGACCGTCCCGCGGCATTCGGGCGACCCGGTGGGGTGGGCGGCGCGGGCCGGCGAGCCCTGGATGAGCGCCCGCCGGACCTCCTCGGGGCTCAGCCTCGGGTAGCGGGAGCGGACGAGCGCGGCGACCCCCGCGACGATCGCGGACGAGGCGCTGGTCCCCGTCCCGACGACGTAGCCGTTGCTGGCGTCCGCGCTGACGATCTCGACGCCGGGCGCGCAGACCGCGGCGCCCGAGCGCCGGTTGCTGTCCTTCCAGAGGCGCAGGCGGCGGTCGAGCGCGCCGACGGCGATCACGCCCGGGTAGGCGGCGGGGAAGTTCTTGCGGTTCGCTCCGGAGCCGTCGTTGCCGGCGGAGGCGATGAGCACGACGCCCTTGGAGAGCGCGTACCGGATCGCCTTCTCCTGCGAGGGCGTGCCGTTGTAGGACTGGCGGCCGCCGCCGAGCGACATGTTGATGATCCCGGCGCCGTGGTCGACGGCGTACCGGATGCCCTGGGCCACCGCGTCGCGGTCGCCGCCGGCGCCCGGCTGCTGCCCGTTGTCGCGGCGCAGCGGGTCGTCGTTCTCCAGCGTCACGCGGACGGACAGGACGTTGCTGAGCGGGGCGACGCCCATCATGCCCTGCGACAGCTCGGGACCGTGGCCGTGACCCGCGATGATGCTGGCCATGGACGTCCCGTGCAGGCCCCAGTAGCGGCTGCCCGGACGGCGTACGCCGCCGGTCAGGTCGGGGCCGGTGACGACGCGCCCGGTGAGGTCGGGGTGGCGCCGGTCGACGCCGGTGTCGAGGACGGCGACCGTGACGCCGCGCCCCCTGGAGTACCGCCACGCCTTCTGGGCGCGCAGGACGTCGAGGTGCCATTCGCGGGAGCGGATCTGGTCGGTCGGCGCGTTCAGCAGCGGCCCCGCCACGGCGCCGGCCGACGCGCCGCGCACGGTCCGGTCCTTCGCGGGGGAGTCGGAGACGATCGCCGCGGGCACGGCCACGGCGGCGCCGAGCGTGAGCGCGGTGAGGGCCGCGGTCGTCCGGGCGCCGAGCCGGAGCAACGGCACGGCCGGCCGGGGGTGCGCCGGACGGCGCCGACCGGCTTCGGACACGCCGCCCCTCCCTCTGGCTGACCGCCGCGCTCCACGGCGGGTGACATTCTGCCACGCGAACCGCCCCTGGCCCGGGCACTCGGCACATTAGGGCACGGGCCCGGACAGCGCGGATCTTCCCGGACCAGCCTTTACTCGCGGGTAATCAAACCGGGCACGGCATGCTAACCCGTGCGCGCCGTCCGGGTCACTGTGATCCCGCACCCGTCAGAGCCCTGACCGACAGGTCGTCGTAACGCTCCCGGTCGGCCTTCTCCCGTCCGGCGAAGGTGCCGGCGACCGCGCACGCGAACCCGATCGGGATCGACACGAGCCCCGGGTTCTCCAGCGGGAACAGGTGGAAGTCGACGCCCGCGGGGAACAGCGACAGGCTCTCCCCCGTCACCGGATCGACCTTGCCGGAGACGACGGGAGAGAAGAGGACCAGCACCAGCGACCCGATCAGGCCGCCGTAGATGCCCGCGACGACCCCGGCGGAGTTGAACCGGCGCCAGAACAGCGACAGCACGATCGCCGGGACGTTCGCCGAGGCGGCCATCGCGAACGCCAGCGCCACCAGGAACGCCACGTTCAGGTCGCGGGCGATCACCGCCAGGACGATCGCCAGCGAGCCGACGAGGAACGAGGCGAACCGCGCGACCGCGACCTCCTGCGACTCGCGCGGGCGGCCGAGCATCAGCACCTGGCCGAAGTAGTCGTGGGCCAGCGACGCCGACGACGCCAGCACCAGCCCGGACACGACCGCGAGGATCGTCGCGAACGCCACCGCCCCGATGAACGCCAGCAGGACGTCCCCGCCGGCCCGCCCGCCGACGTGCTGCCCGACGGCCTGCGCGAGCTGCGGCACCGCGGTGTTGCCGGACGGGTCCTGCGCCACGATCGCGGACCGGCCCACCAGGGCCGCGGCGCCGAAGCCGAGCGCGAGCGTCATCAGGTAGAAGACGCCGACGAGGCCGATCGCCCAGGACACCGACGTGCGCGCGGCCCGCCCGTCGGGGACCGCGAAGAACCGCGAGACGACGTGCGGCAGGCCCGCCGTGCCGAGCACGAGGGCGAGCGCGAGGCTGATGAAGTCGAGCTTGTTGACGACGGTCCGGTAGGCGTCGCCCGGGACGTCCCGCCCGTACTGGAGCCCGGGACGCAGGAACGCCTCGCCCTTCCCGCTCGCGTCGGCGGCCGACCCGAGCATCGCGCCGGCGTCGAACCCGAACCTGCCGAGCACCAGCGCCGTCAGGACCACCGCCCCGGCCATCAGCAGCCCGGTCTTGATGATCTGCACCCAGGTCGTGGCCTTCATGCCGCCGAACGCCACGTAGAGGATCATCAGCGCGCCCACCGCCACGATCGTGACGGTCTTCGCGGTGCCCGCGCCCATCCCGAGGAACCGCTCGCCGCGGTGGATGCCGAGCAGCAGCGACACCAGCGCCCCGGCCCCGACCATCTGCGCGAGCAGGTAGAACACCGAGACGGTCACGGTGGACACGGCGGCGGCCCGCCGCACCGGCGCCTGGCGCCGCACCCGGCGCACCAGCACGTCCCCCATCGTGAACCGGCCCGCGTTGCGGACCAGCTCGACCAGCAGCAGCGCGAGCAGCCACGCCACGAGGAACCCGATCGAGTAGAGGAAGCCGTCGTACCCGTTCAGCGCGATGATCCCGGCGATGCCGAGGAACGAGGCCGCCGACATGTAGTCGCCGGCGAGCGCGATCCCGTTCTGCGGGCCGGTGAACGTCCGCCCGCCCGCGTAGAAGTCGTCGGCGCCGCGCGTGGTCGCCCGCGCCCGCACCGTGATGGCCAGCGTGATCAGGACGAACGCCAGGAACAGCCCGAACGTCAGAGCGCGCCCCGTCACCGGAGCTCCCCGGCCAGCGGGTCCAGCCGCCTGCGCGCGTACGCCAGGTAGCCCCAGGTCAGCGCGAACGTCGAGACGAACTGCAGCAGCCCCAGCAGCAGCGCGACGTTGACGTTCCCGGCGACCGTCCGCGCCATGAACCCGCGCGCGAACGCGGCCAGCCCGACGAACACGAGATACCACCCGAGGAACCCGGCCGCGACCACGGCCGCCGCCCGCCGGAACCGCCGCCGCAACAGCAGGAACCTCTCATATCCCGCAACTGGCGCAAGTCCCCCCGCCATCGGTCTCCCCCTGCCCCTTCGTTACTCTCCGCGTCCTTTCGGTCGCCCTATGAGAGCAAAGATTCGCCGACCGCAAGCGCCGTTTGACGAGATCCGCATGACGGCGGCCGGAGACGGCCAAACGACCGCCGTGCTGGAGCGGCGGCCGCGACCGTGCAGGTGAGGAGGGGAACGGCGGTCAGCGTTCGTAGCGGCGATGGCCGCGTCTGGCCCGGAGGCCGGCGACGATCGCGACGCCGATCACCGCCAGGCCGATCTGGAAGACCAGTTCGATCCAGTCGATCCCCTTGGTCGTGGCGACGCCGACCGACTGCGCGATCGCGGTGCCGATGATCGCGGCGACGATGCCGACGAGCACGGTCAGGAGGACGCCGATGGGCTGGCGGCCGGGCAGCAGCAGCCGGCCGAGCGCCCCGATGATCGCGCCGATCACGATCGCGCTGATGATGCCTGTGATGTTCATGTCCTCGCCTGTGCCCGTTCAGGCCCGAACGTCACCTTTTCGGGCCGTCTCCCATGGACCGCAGGTCGTCGAAGGTCAGCGCCGGGCCGCCGAGCTCCCCGGGGCGTCCGGCGCGCAGGCCGTCGACGAGCAGGTCGAGGTGCCGGTGCGCCAGCTCCTCGCCCGTCTCCCGCGGCAGCGGGCCGGGCAGCGGGCGCGACAACCGCACGAGCAGCATGCCGACATCGCCGTGGGTGACGTCCGGACGCAGGTCGCCATCCTCCTGGGCGGCGGCGACGAGTTCCTTCATGACGGCGACGCCCTCCTCGCGGGTGGCGGCGATCTCCGCGTCGTCGAACGGGATCTGGTCCAGCAGGACGGGGAAGACGGCGCCGATGCGGATGTCCAGCACGCGGTGCATGTAGCGGACGAGGGCGTCGAAGGCGGTCCCCTCCTCGTCCCGCGCGCGCCTGACCTCGTCCCTGGTGCGCTCCAGGGCGTCCAGGGCGACGGCCCTCGTCAGCGTCCGCCGGTCCGGGAAGCGCCGGTAGAGGGTGGCGATGCCGGTGCCCGCGCGCCGCGAGATCTCCTCCAGCGGAGCGCCCGGTCCCTGCTCGACGAACACCTCACGGGCGGCGGCGAGGATCCGGTCGCGGTTGTCCCGCGCGTCGGCCCGCAGCGGCCGCTGCTTCGCACCCATGAAACCCAGCGTAGTGGAGGCTCGCCCTCCGAATCTCCTTTAGTCACGGTTAGTGACTATCGAGATCTATGACTAAAGCGTCCCCGAGCGGAGGGACCGAGAAAGTCCGGCACTAACCGGAGACATACCCTCCGGCTAGTGCTACGGTGCGAATAAGTGGAGAATAAACCTCCGGAAGGAATAGATCATGAATGCCGCCACCCGGACCCCCGCCCGGACTCGCTCCGCCGAGCCGCCGACCGTCGACGCCACCGGCCCCGCGGACGTCCGCGCCGCGGTCCTCGCGTCCCGCGAGCGCGGGCTGCCCCTGACCGTCCAGGCCACCGGGCACGGCACGGTCGTCCCGCCGGACGAGGGGCTGCTGCTGAGGACGTCCCGCATGTCCCGCGTCCTGGTCGACCCGTCCCGCCGCGTCGCCCGCGCCGAGGCCGGGGCCCGCTGGAACCACGTGATCGCCGCCGCCGCGCCCCTCGACCTGGCGCCGCTGTCGGGCTCGCACGCCTCCGTCGGCGTCACCGGCTACACCCTCGGCGGCGGCGTCGGCTGGCTGTCCCGCCGGTTCGGCTTCGCCGCCGACCACCTGCTGCGCGCCGAGCTCGTCACCGCCGACGGCCGGCTCCTCACCGCCGACGCCGACCACCACCCCGACCTCTTCTGGGCACTGCGCGGTGGCAGCGGCAACTTCGGCGTCGTGACGTCCCTGGAGTTCCGGCTCCACCCCGTCTCGACCGTCTACGCGGGAGTCGCGCTGTTCCCGGCCGAACGGGCCGCCGAGATCCTCGCCCAGTTCCGGGACGACGCCGCAACGCGCCCCGACGCGCTCTCCGTCTCAGTGACGCTGGCCAACCACGCTGACCACGGCCGGGTCGTCGTCCTCCGCGCCGTCTATGCGGGAACCGCCGAAGACGGCGCGCGCGCATTGCGTTCCCTCCTGAAGGTCGCGGGCCCGCCGCTGCATGACAGCTTCCGGACGATGCCCTACGCCGAGACCGAGTCGCTGGGCGGCACTCCGCCCCTGCACTTCCACCTGTACGCCGACCTACCCGACGCACTCATCTCTGCGATCGCCCGCAGCGACGCCTCGGGAATCGAGGTGCGGCACTGGGGCGGCGCCATGGCGTGTCCCGCCCCAGGCGCCGGCCCCGTCGGGCACCGGGACGTCCCGTTCTCCCTCACGATCGAGGGCTCCGCCGCGGACGCCGCTCCGCTCGCCGCCTTCGCGACCGGAGGCTCGTTCCTGAACTTCCTGCACGACACGTCCAGGACGGCCACCGCCTACACCCCGGAGGACTTCCGGCGGCTGCGCGAGGTCAAGCGCGCCTACGACCCGCAGAACGTGTTCCACCGCAACCACAACATCCGGCCCGCCTGAGCGGCTACCTCCGCACGACCCGCATCGGAAGGGCCCCCGCGGGACGGAACGTGATCTCCGCCCGGACGGGCACGGTCACACCGGGTACCAGGTCAAGCCGGTGCGTCCGGGCGATGGTGGCGAGCACCAGGGTCGCCTCCAGCATCGCGAAACCGGCGCCCACGCAGATGCGGCGCCCTCCACCGAACGGCAGATACGCGTACCGGGGATGTGTCTGCTCCCCCATGAACCGCTCCGGCTGGAAGCCCTCCGGATTCGGCCAGACCTCGGCGTTCCGATGGATCAAGTAAGGCGGCACGGCGATCGTCGAGCCTGCCGGCACCTGCACCCCGGCGACGTCGTCGTCTTCGAGGGCGTCACGCTCGATCGTCCAGGCAGGTGGACAGAGCCGCATCACCTCGGACAGGACGGCCTTCGTCCAGGGCATCCGGTCGACGTCCTCTGCCGTCGGTTCTCTGCCGCCCAGAACCTCGTCTACTTCGTCCTCTAGGCGGTCCCTGGCCGCCGGGTACTTCGACAGGAGCATGAACGTCCAGGCAAGCGAAGCCGCCGTGGTCTCGTGACCGGCCAACAACAGGGTGAGAACCTCGTCGCGCAGCTCCGCCTCGCTGAACTGACCGCTCTCCTTGAGCAGATTCAACAGTTCGCCGCCGGACGAGCCCCGCACGACCCGCTGGACCATGCCGTCGAGGTGCTCCAGCGCACCCCCAAGCCCCGGCACCCGCTGATACACGCCGCGCTTTGCGGCCGCCCCGGGCAGGAAGGTGCCGACGACGGCCGCTCTCTGGAGTGCCTCAAGCGCCCGCCCCGTCTTCTCGGCTTCCCCTTCGAGCTCGCTGCCGAACAACGCCCGTCCCACGATGCCCAACGTGAGGCGTCGCAGTTCCCTCGCCGCGTCCAGCGCGACCCCGTCGGGCCACCGTTCGACGGCTTTCGCGGCCGTATCGACCATCTGCGGCGCGAACCCGACGACATGACGCTGCGCGAACACCGGCTGCACCACCCGCCGATGCCGCCGCCACGTCCCGCCTTCGCTGGTCAGGAGACCGTCCCCGAGAACGGCCCGGAGCGGCCGATACGTGAACGCCTTGACGTAGTTGTCCTGGTTGGCGACGAGGACCCGTTCGGCATGCTCGGGACGCGATAGAAGGAAGAACGCCCGGTTCCGTCCGAACGGCACCCGCACGGTGTCTCCGTAGCGTCTGGCCAAGGCCCCGTAGGTGTCGAGCGGGTTCCGGGCCATCCGGCCCCACCACCGAACAGCCTCGACCGCCCCCGGCCCCTGCACACCCCGTCCGTCCATGCCTCAACCGTAGGAACCGCCCCAACCCCCGACAACCCTCCGCCCTATCTCACTATCAGTAGTCGATTGACCGCATAAGGCCATCACTGCGAGCTGACGCACTGTCACTCTCCGTGCAACTGTGGTCGCGCGGCGTCACTCAAGCCGCCAACCACACAGACGAACGGAGAACCCCCCGATGGCCAACTGGAAAGCGCGCCTCCTGGTGACCACGACCGCCCTGGCCGCCTGCGCCACCGTGACCGGCCCCGCGGTCTCGACCGCGGCCCAGGCCGCCACGGTCACGACGCGCACCGCCGAGGCGGACCTTCCCCCCGGCGTCGTCAAGCTCGGCGACGCAGAAGGCTGCCCCCCGGCCACCCTCTGCCTCTACCGGGACTACAACCGGCGGGGCCCGGCCTACGGCATCGGCGCCGGCTACAAGGTCGACCTCAAGGACCTGCCCATGGGCGACGACACCGCCGCCAACAACGTCTCCTCGTGGGTCAACAACACCCACGGCCTCGCCGTACTGATCGACGAGGACAACGGCAAGGTCCGTCCGCTGTACCCCGGCCAGCCCCTGGAGGAGCCGCCGTCCGACAACGACACCGTGGACCTGGTCGACTGGGCCTGACGCCCCAGAGGCCGGGCTCCTCCGATCCACTTCCCTTGCGCACTGCCACAAGACCAACACGGTAAGGAACCGACCGTCCGCACTAGGCGCGGGCGGCGACGCAAAGCAAGGAGGACGATGTGGACACGCATGTGCGCAAACGCAGGCTGAAGAAGTGGTGGGTGCTGGAAGCCGGCACCGACAGGGAGATCTCAGGGCCTTACGACACCAAGAAAGAGGCCGAGCAGGCGAGGGACGCTGCGAAGAGCTGACCTGCCTTTCCAACTGAACCACCGGCTCCCCGCGCTGTGCGCGGGGAGCCGGCTTGTTTCACGCCATGCCCCGCTCCGGGCCCCCGCCTCCGCGACCAGAGGCCACAGATCGGTCCCCACCGGACGCTTGCGCGGTGGGCGCCCCTCGGGACGGTCAGTACCGCAGGCGTGCTCAGCGCGAACGTATTCCGACAAACCCAATTATCACAGCCGTGCTCAGCGCGGCCCTTCACGCAAAGGAAACCCGATCATGGACAACATCACCGCCATGCTCAAGCGCAACCGCGTCGTCATCGCCGTCGCGGCCTTCGTCACCCTCGTCGTCTTCGTCTCCGGCGACAGGGCCCACTTCATCTTCACCGCTCTGGGGGCCGGCCTGGTCCTCGGCGGCTACAGGATCGTCCTTCGGCTGGCGAAGAACCCCGCCGAGGGAAAGAAGCACCTGGTGGCCGGCTCGGTCACCCTCACGGCGGTCATCACGACCGCCATCAACAGCGACCTCAGCGTCGACGCCGTGGGCAACATCATCACCGGCATCGGCGGCACC
>NZ_JBEZJP010000059.1:0-27751 GCF_040653175.1 Actinomadura sp. NPDC048032 | reverse complement strand
TCGCGGACGTGCCGGACCGGATCGGCCCGATGAGCCCGGTCGCGTCCACCCAGAAGATCACGCCGGGGACCAGGACGGGCGCGACGCTGCTCGCGGCGGTCTCCGGGGTGCTGGCCGCCGCGGCCGGGGCCCTGGTGCTGGGCCGGCGGATCCGGCTGAGCCGCCGCTAGATCCACCAGACCGCGGGTGAGCCGGCCTCGGGCCGGCATGCGAAAGACCTTCGCCCGTCCCGGAGGCGCGGACCGGGGCGGGCGAAGCCATACCCTCGACCAGGTGGCCGTGCCGTGAGCGGGTGCGGCTGTTCACGTGAACGGTGAGGCTGCGTTCGCGGGACGCTGACGGCGAGTCCGCAGGCCGCGACGCCGCGTCCGTGTGCCGGGGGCGCTGTGTTCGTGGGCGGTGGGGCGAGGGGGCGGCGGACACAGTAACGTCACGTCAAGGAATCCGTACGCAGTGCTACGCTCCGGACAGGCCGCTGGGAACGGTCAGAAAGTACGGACCGCGCGGATGACCTTGCGGCGCAGTTGAATACGACGGCGGCCGTCCGGGTACAGGCGCAAGCGATCGAGTTCCCAGCCGCCGTGCTCCGCGTGCTCGGTCATGATCCGCCGGGCGGCGTCACGGGTGGTACCGCGCGGCAGTGACAGGACGAGGTAGGTGTACTCCGCCATTGCGACCATTATTACTTGGTCTACCGGCCGTGCGGCACCGTACCGTGGCCTCCCGGTCCGCGCGGTGCGCGGCGGCGTGTCATCCTGTCGGGGGCGTGCGGCGGTGAGAATCCCGCCCCTCCGCGGGGGCGGCACGATGATCGCAGGGCGGCGGCGGGAAGGCGCGGGCACAAACAGGCCGCCATGCGACGTTGTACGAAGCCGGTAGGAAGAGCCTGAGTCAGAGGACCCGAGACAGCGAGGTTGGAGCGACTGTGCCAGCCAAGAACGGCACCGCGAACAGTGGCCGGGGCAACGGCCCGGGGACGCGCCTGGTGATCGTCGAGTCGCCCGCGAAGGCGAAGACGATCGCCGGTTACCTGGGCCGCGGTTACATCGTGGAGTCCAGTATCGGCCATATCCGGGACCTGCCCGGAAGCGCCTCGGAGGTGCCGGCCAAGTACAAGGGCGAGCCGTGGGCGAAGCTCGGCGTGAACGTCGAGCACGAGTTCGAGCCGCTGTACGTGGTCAACTCCGACAAGCGCCAGCAGGTGCAGAAGCTCAAGAAGCTGCTGGCCGAGGCCGACGAGCTCTTCCTCGCGACGGACGAGGACCGGGAGGGCGAGGCGATCGCCTGGCACCTCCAGGACGTCCTGAAGCCGAAGGTCCCCGTGCACCGGATGGTCTTCAACGAGATCACCAAGGACGCGATCCAGCGCGCCGCCGCGAACCCGCGCCAGCTGAACATGCGCCTGGTGGACGCGCAGGAGACGCGCCGCATCCTGGACCGCCTCTACGGGTACGAGGTCAGCCCCGTCCTGTGGAAGAAGGTCATGCCGAAGCTGTCGGCGGGCCGCGTGCAGTCGGTGGCGACGCGGCTGGTCGTCGAGCGGGAGCGGGAGCGGATCGCCTTCGTCCCCGCCCACTACTGGGACATCGCGGCCCAGTTCGACACCGGCAAGGACGAGGAGCCGACGGCCTTCAAGGCCGGGCTCGTCTCGGTGGACGGCAGGCGCGTCGCGCAGGGCCGCGACTTCGGCTCCGACGGCGTCCTGAAGACGAAGGACGCACTGCACCTGGACGAGGCCGCGGCGACGGCCCTCGCCGAGCGCCTGCGCGGCCGCCCGTACGAGGTGAAGTCGGTCGAGCGCAAGCCGTACACGCGCCGCCCGTACCCCCCGTTCCGGACGACGACCCTCCAGCAGGAGGCCAGCCGCAAGCTGAGCTTCTCCGCGAAGTACACGATGTCGGTCGCGCAGAAGCTGTACGAGAACGGCTTCATCACCTACATGCGAACCGACTCGATCACGCTGTCGGAGACCGCGATCACGGCGGCGCGGCGGCAGGCGGCGTCGCTGTTCGGCGGCGAGTACGTCCCGGACAAGCCGCGCGTCTACACGTCCAAGGTGAAGAACGCGCAGGAGGCGCACGAGGCGATCCGCCCGGCGGGCGACACGTTCCGCACGCCCGCGGAGACGGGCCTGTCCGGCGACCAGTTCCGGCTGTACGAGCTGATCTGGAAGCGGACGATCGCGTCCCAGATGAAGGACGCCGTCGGCCAGTCGGTGTCGATCCGGGTCACCGGGACGTCGACGCGGAACGAGCGCGCGGAGTTCGGCGCGACCGGCAAGACGATCACGTTCCACGGTTTCCTCAAGGCCTACGTGGAGAGCGCCGACGACCCGTCCACGGACCGCGACGACCAGGAGCGGCGGCTGCCGAACCTGGCCGAGGGCGACCCGCTGACGGCGAGCGCGGTGGACGCCGAGGGCCACTCGACCCGCCCGCCCGCCCGCTACACCGAGGCCAGCCTGGTCAAGGAGCTGGAGGAGCGGGAGATCGGGCGCCCGTCGACCTACGCCTCGATCATCGGAACGATCCTGGCGCGCGAGTACGTGTTCAAGAAGGGCACCGCGCTCGTCCCGTCGTTCCTGGCGTTCGCCGTGGTGAACCTGCTGGAGCAGCACTTCGGCAACCTGGTCGACTACGACTTCACCGCCCACATGGAGGACGGCCTCGACGAGATCGCGCGCGGCGAGGCCGAGCGCGTCCGCTGGCTGACCCGGTTCTACTTCGGCGACACCGGCGAGGAGGGCCTGAAGGAGCTGGTCGGCGACATCGGCGACATCGACGCCAAGGGGATCAGCTCGTTCCCGATCAAGGGCACCGACATCATGGTGCGGGTCGGCCGGTACGGGCCGTACCTCGACCGGGACGGCGAGCGCGTCAACATCCCCGAGGACATCGCGCCGGACGAGCTGACCGCCGAGAAGGCAGAGGAGCTGTTCGCGCAGCCGTCGGGCGACCGGGAGCTCGGCGTCGACCCCGAGACCGGCCACACGATCGTCGCCAAGTCGGGGCGGTTCGGTCCCTACGTCACCGAGATCCTGCCCGAGCCGGCGCCGCCGGCCGACGGCAAGAAGCGGACGAAGAAGGCCGAGGCCGCCAAGCCGCGCACGTCGTCGCTGTTCAAGTCGATGTCGCTCGACACGATCACGCTCGACGACGCGCTGAAGCTGCTGTCGCTGCCGCGCACGCTGGGCGAGCTGGACGGCGAGCCGGTGACCGCGCAGAACGGCCGCTTCGGCCCGTACATCAAGCGGGGCTCCGACAGCCGGTCGCTCGGCTCGGAGGAGGAGCTGTTCACGGTCACGCTGGAGCGGGCGAAGGAGCTGCTGGCGCAGCCCAAGCAGCGCGGCCGCCGGGCCGCGGCCGCCGCGCCGCTGCGCGAGCTGGGCAAGGACCCGGCGAGCGGGGAGCCGGTCGTGGTGAAGGAGGGCCGGTTCGGCCCGTACGTCACCGACGGCGAGACGAACGCCAGCCTGCGCAAGGGCGACGAGGTCGAGTCGATCACGATCCAGCGCGCCGCGGAACTGCTCGCGGAGCGCCGGGAGAAGGTCGCCGCGGGCGGCGGGAAGAAGAAGGCGGCGCCGCGCCGTCGAACCTCCGCAAAGTCCGGTTCATAGGGACATCTACGCCGATACCCTGACCGACATGACCAGAACGGGCGCACCCCGGCCGCACCCCGCAGCGTCACCGCCGCCGGGCGTTTCGTCGCTTTCGTCGATCGGGCCGTTCCGGCGGCTCCGGATGGCGCTGGCGCTGTCCAGCGCCGCCCAGTGGATCGGCGTACCCGCGCTGACCGCCATGGCGGCGATGCTGACGCGCGGCGACGGCGCCGCCGCGCAGGCGCAGGCGATCGGCGGCACGCTGGCGCTGATGCTGCTGCCCGCGGTGGTGCTCCCGCCGGTCGCCGGGCTGCTCGCGGCCCGCGTCGACCGCCGGCTGATGCTGATCATCGCGGACGCGCTGCGGCTGGTGGTCGTCGTGACCGTGCCGCTCGTGCACGCGCTGCCGTGGACGCTCGCCGCCGCCTTCCTCGTCTCGTGCCTGAGCCTGCTGTGGATACCGGCGGCGCGCGCGTCCCTGCCCGCCGTGGTCCCGGACGAGGAGGCGCGGCCCGCCGCGCGCCGCGCCGCGACCCGCGTCCTCTACGGTCCGGCGCCCGCCGCCGCGCTGCTGTTCGCCGTCCTCGCGCTCGTCGCGAACGGGACGCTCGGCGCCGGTTCCCGCGCCGACCTCGCCCTGTACGTGACGGCGGGCCTGTTCCTCGTGGCGGCCGCCGCCGTGGCGACGGCCGGCGAGATCCCGGCGACCGAGCCGGTCGCGGCCGGGTCGCCGCTGAAACTGATCTTCCAGGGTCCGGGGTCCGCCGCCGCGCGCGGCGCCGGCGCGGCGATCGCGACGGCGTCCCTCGCGGCGGGCGCGGTCGTGGCGGTGGCCCGCGTCCACGCCGGCGAGCTGGGCGGCGGCGACGCCGGGTACGGCTCCGTCCTGACCGCGCTCACGGTGGGGCTCGGTTTCGGGCTGTTCCTCGGACCGCGCGTGCTCGTCCCGTTCAGCCGCCGCCGCCTCCTCGGCCTCGCGGTGATCGCCGCCGCGCTCGCGCTGGTCGTGCTCGCCCTCGTCCAGAACCTCGTCGTCGTGGTGTTCGCGACGGCGTTCCTCGGCGTCTTCGCCGGAGCCGCGTGGTCGACCGCGAAGATGGCGGCGCACGACCCCGAGGCGCCGGAGGGCGCCCGCCCGGCGGCGTACCTGCGGTCGGTCGCGCTCATCACCGCGCTGGTCTCGTTCGCCGTCGTCCCGCTGATCGCGGCGGCGGCCGGATCCCACCGACTCGACCTCGGCGGCGGCGTCTACGACGCCTACGGGACCGGCGTCGCCCTGCTGGTCGCGGCCGTCCTCGCCCTGGTGACCGGGCTGTTCGCCTACCGGCGGCTGGACGACCGGCGGGGCATCCCGCTCGTCCCCGACCTGCGCGCCGCCCTGCACGGCGAGATCTACACGCCGCCGGAGCAGGCCGCCGCGGCCCCGCAGCCCGTCCACCGCAACCGGGGCGTGTTCATCGCCTTCGAGGGCGGGGAGGGCGCGGGGAAGACGACGCAGGCGCGGCTCGCCGCGATCTGGCTCCGCGACCACGGCTACGACGTGGTGACCACGCACGAGCCTGGCGCGACCAAGATCGGGATGCGGCTGCGCGCGATGCTGCTGGACCGCGACACCACCGGCCTGTCCGACCGCGCCGAGACCCTGCTGTACGCCGCCGACCGCGCCGACCACGTGGCCAACGTGATCAAGCCGGCGGTGGACCGCGGCGTGATCGTGGTCAGCGACCGCTACGTCGACTCGTCCCTCGCCTACCAGGGCTTCGGGCGGGGGCTCCCGGTGGAGGACATCGCCCGCGTCAACGCCTGGGCGACCGGCGGCCTCGTCCCCGACCTGACCGTCCTGCTGGAGATCCCGCCGGAGGCCGGCCTGCGGCGGCTGCCGGCGCCCGCCGACCGCATCGAGTCGGAGTCGCAGGAGTTCCACGAGCGGGTCCGCGAGGGCTTCCGCGCCCTCGCCGAGGCCGACCCCGACCGCTACCTGGTCCTGGACGCGAGCCGGCCGCAGGGCGAGCTGAGCCGGGAGATCCAGTACCGCATCCGGGAGATCCTGCCCGACCCCGTTCCGCTCGGCACCGAGGACGCCACGAGCACGTTCCCGGTCATCACCGACTTCTGAGCCCGCTAGCCTCTGTTCCATGAGCGTGTGGGACGACCTGGTGGGGCAGGAGCCCGTCATCGCGCAGCTGTCCTCGGCGGCGGAGCGGACGGACGGGCTCGCGCACGCGTGGCTGTTCACCGGGCCGCCGGGGTCCGGGCGCGTGGCCGCGGCGCGGGCGTTCGCCGCCGCGCTGCAGTGCACGGAGACGCCGCGCGGGTGCGGGCACTGCGCGTCCTGCCACCAGGTGCTCCAGGGGACGCACGCCGACGTCGAGGTCGTCCGGCCGCAGGGCCTGTCGTTCGGCATCAGGGACGCCCGCGCGCTGGTGCTGCGGGCCTCGTCCTCGCCGAGCGGGAGCGGCCGCCAGATCGTGCTGTTCGAGGACGCCGACCGGGCCACCGAGGGCGCCGCGAACGCGCTGCTGAAGGCGATCGAGGAGCCGCCGCCGCGGACGGTGTGGCTGCTGTGCACGCCGTCGCCGGAGGACCTGCTCGTCACGATCAGGTCGCGCTGCCGGCTGGTGACCCTGCAGACGCCCCCGATCGCGGCGATCGCCGACTTCCTCGTCCAGCGCGACGGCGTCGAGCGCGAGACCGCCGAGGTGGTGGCGCGGGCCGCGCAGGGGCACATCAGCCGGGCGCGCCGGCTCGCCTCCGATCCGCGGATGCGGCGGGTGCGCGAGCAGGTGGTGGCGGTGCCGCGCCGGCTGACCGGGGTGAGCGCGGCGGTCGCGGCGGCGGAGACGCTGGTGAGCGCGGCGAAGGCGGAGCGGGACGCGCAGACGGCCGAGCTGAACGACGCGGAGACCTCCGCCCTGCGCAAGGCGCTCGGCGAGAGCGAGAAGGGGCGGATGCCGCGCGGGACGGCGGGCGCCCTCAAGGAACTGGAGGACCGGCAGAAGTCGCGGGCGACGCGGATCCTGCGCGACGCGCTGGACCGCACGCTGCTCGACCTCGCGTCCTACTACCGCGACGTGCTGACGCTGCAGCTGGGGGCGGGAAGCGAGCTGGTCAACATCGAGCTCGGCCCCGAACTGCGGTCGGCCGCGGGGGACGGACGCCCGGAGGACACCCTCCGGCGCCTCGATGCGATCATGGACTGCAGGGAGCGGTTGGCGGCGAACGTCAATCCGCAGCTGGCGTTCGAGGCGCTGACCTTGGCGTTGCGTCACGGGTGATACGGACGGGGCTTACACAACTTGTCCCCATTCGTTACATTTCCGTACGCGACTCTCAATGAGCGCCCCCGTAACGTTCGCTGGCTGATCGACCGAAATCCGGTTGGTTAACCCCCACAGCCAGGAGGTCTGCCTTGCGGCGAGCCTTGATTTCCGCCGCGTGCGCCGTCACCACCGTGACGGCCCTCGCGTTCCCAGCATCCGCAGCTCCGGGCCAGGCACAGGCGAAGGGCGAGGTCTCGGAGTACGTCGTCCTCTACAAGGAGGGCGCGTCCCTCGGGCAGGCCCACCAGGCCGTCTCCGCGGCCGGTGGCAAGGTCGTGCACGAGAACCGCGACGTGGGCGTCGCGACCGTCACCTCCCAGAACCCCGAGTTCATCCACGCCGTGATGAACCAGCGGGCGCTGGACGGCGTCGCGCACAACCGGATCATCGGTGAGGCTCCCAAGACCAAGAAGAAGGCCCCGAAGGTCGAGAAGCTGACCGGGGCCCTCCACGGCGCCAGGAACCAGGCCGCCCCCGCGGGCAAGCCGTCCAAGGACACCGAGCCCTTGGCCGACCTGCAGTGGGACATGAAGCAGATGCACGCCACCGCGGACGGCTCCTACAAGAAGGAGCCGGGTGACCGGCGCGTGCTGGTCGGCGTCCTCGACACCGGCGTGGACGGCGACCACCCGGACATCGCGCCGAACTTCAACCGCAAGCTCAGCCGCAACTTCACCCGCGACATCCCGACCGACGCCAACGGCAACGAGGTCGACGGGCCCTGCGAGTTCACGTCGTGCGTCGACCCCAACGACTGGGACGACAACGACCACGGCACGCACGTCGCGTCCACGATCGCCTCGCCCCGCAACGGCCTCGGCATGGCCGGCGTCGCGCCGAACGTGTCGATCGTGAACCTGCGCGTCGGGCAGGACTCCGGCTACTTCTTCCTCCAGCCGACCGTCGACGGCCTGACCTACGCGGCCAAGCACGGCATCGACGTCGTCAACATGTCGTACTACATCGACCCGTGGCTGTGGAACTGCGGCAACAACCCCGCCGACAGCCCCGAGGACCAGCTGGAGCAGCGGACGATCATCAAGGCGGCGCAGCGCGCCCTGGACTTCGCGCACGACCGCGGCGTCACGCTGATCTCCGCGGCGGGCAACGACCTCGTCGACTACACCAAGACGAACGTGGACGACAGCAGCCCCGACTTCCCGTCCACGCCGGGCGAGGAGCCGCACGACCGCACCGTCCCGGCGAGCTGCGTGTCGATGCCGTCCGAGGGCGAGAACGTCATCCCGGTCTCGGCCACCGGCCCGAGCGGCCGCAAGTCGTACTACAGCAGCTTCGGCAACGGCTACGTCGCGGTGGCGGCGCCCGGCGGCGACAAGGTCGACAACGCCGCCCAGCGTCCGGACGACAAGGGCGGCATCTGGGCCGCCTACCCCGAGCGGCTCGCGAAGGAGCGCGGCGAGCTGAACGCCGACGGCACGCCGAAGGTGTCGTACATCATCCGCAGCTGCAAGGGCGACAAGTGCGCCTACTACCAGTCGATCCAGGGCACCTCGATGGCGTCCCCGCACGCGGTCGGCGTCGCGGCGCTCATCGTCAGCAAGTACGGGCACCGGGACCGCAGCGGCGGCCTGACCATGGACCCGCGTCTCGTCGAGCGGGTGCTGCGCGGCACCGCGACCCCCAAGGCATGCCCGAGCCCGGCGACGGTCGAGTACGTCTGGTACACCCAGGTGAACGGCCAGTGGGTGAAGCACACCTCCACCCAGACCTGTGAAGGCTCGAAGGGCCAGAACGGGTTCTTCGGCAGCGGCATCGTGGACGCGCTGAACGCCGTCTCGCGCTGACCCCTCCAGAACCACCCCAGGACGCGACCCCCGGCTCCGGCCGGGGGTCGCGTTCTTTTCCGCGTCCGGCGTGTCCCGTGCCCTCGTGCATGATGGGGGCATGCCGTACCGAGTCACCTTCGTCTGCACGGGCAACATCTGCCGCTCCCCGATGGCCGAGTGGGTTCTGCGCCACCACGTCGAGAAGGAGGGCCTCGACGTCGAGGTGGACAGTTCGGGCACCGGCGGCTGGCACGTCGGCGACGGGGCCGACCAGCGGACGGTCGCGGCGCTGGCACGCGCCGGCTACCGGTCGGCGCACATCGCGCGGCAGTTCGACGCCGCCTGGTTCAACGGCTACGACATGATCATCGCGATGGACGCGAGCCACGAGAAGGCGCTGCGCTCGATGGCGCCGACCTGGCAGGCGCGCGGCAGCATCTGGCGGCTGCGCGAGTTCGACCCGGACGCGGGCGGCGACCTCGACGTCCCCGACCCCTACTACGGCGGACGCGCCGACTTCGACCTCGTCCTGGAGCAGGTGGAGGCGGCGATGCCCGGCCTGCTCAAGCAGATCCGCTCGGCGCTTGATGACCACTGAGCGGGTGCGGCTGGAGAGGCTGCTCGGAACCGGGGTCGAGGACGTCCACGACCTCGGCTCCAGCCATTCCTGGACGTTGCACAGGGCTTCGCTCGCCGACGGCCGTGAGGTCTTCGTGAAGGCAGCGCATGACCAGGCGGGTGTGTTCGCGGCAGAGGCGGCCGGGCTGCGCTGGCTGGGGGAGGCGGGCCCCGGGACCCCCGTCCCCGAGGTCGTGGCGGCGGACGACCGGATGCTCGTCCTGCCCTGGCTGCGCTCGGCTCCACCGTCCCGCGAAGCGGCCGAACGTCTCGGACGGGAACTCGCGGCCCTGCACACCGGGAACCGTCCCGGCACCTACGGCGCGCCCTGGGACGGTTTCATCGCCGACCTTCCCTTGGACAACACACCGGACGACCGTTCCTGGCCCGCCTGGTACGCCGAACGCCGCCTCGAACCGTTCCTGCGCCTCGGGGCAAGGCATCTCACGTCCGGTGACGTCCGTCTTGTGGAGCGCGTCATGGCGGACATCGAGACGCTCGCCGGACCGCCGGAGCCGCCTTCCCGCATCCACGGGGACCTGTGGTCGGGGAACGTCCTTTGGACGGGCGAGCGGGCGCTGCTCATCGACCCGGCCGCGCACGGCGGGCACCGCGAGACCGACCTCGCCATGATGGCGCTGTTCGGGACACCGCACCTCGACACCGTGCTCGGCGCCTACGATGAGGCCGCGCCCCTTGCGGACGGATGGCGGTCCCGCGTCCCGTTGCACCAGTTGCACCCGCTGCTGGTCCATGTGGCGCTGTTCGGCGGGTCGTACCGGGCGTCCATGGCAGAGGCGGCCCGCGCGTGCCTCGGCTGAGGCGGCTCACGACTTGGTAACTCCGCGTTCATGGGTTTTTGTCGCGATCCATATGCGGTAGAAACGACGGGCGATCCGGCAGGAAGGTTAGGTAGGCAACCCCATGGACGACGGCAGGCGCGAGGACCCGGGTAACCGTCTCGGCTCGTGGAAGGGTCTCGTCCCTCTCGGCGTGGCCGCCACGGCCGCGCTGCTCATCGGAGGGGGCGTGGACATGGTGCACCGCCACCAGCGCGCCGCCGACGAGGAGCACGAGGCCAAGCCCGCCGCCAAGGCCGAGAAGACCGGCCCGGAGTTCATCGTCGGCGTCACCCAGAAGGGCGCCTCCCTCCTCGTCCGGAACGTGCGTACAGGCGCGAACGTGGGGCTGCCCGTCGCCGCCCCGCAGGGCCGCCGCTTCCATCGCGTCGCGGCGCTGAAGGACGGCTCGTACATCCTCGCCACACCCGGCCCCCGTGACGTCACCTTCCAGCGCCTCCGCTTGGACGACGGACGTCCCAAGGACCTCAAGCCCCTCCCGAACGCGATCGTCCCCGGTGTCTCCACGGTCTGGTCGGACCTCGCCGTGACCCCGGACGGCGCACAGCTCGCCTACGTCACCTACAAGGGCGCGAGCGCCCGCGTGGAAGTCGTCACTCCAGAGACCGGTGTCCACAAGGTGTGGACGACCAGACTGCGTGCCCGCGTCGGGAGCCTCTCCTGGTCCGGCACCACACTGTCCTTTGTCTGGAGCCCGGTCGGCACAGGGAAGCACCAGGTCCGCACGATCGACACCAGCGGTGCCGCCGGCGACCTGAAGTCGAGCAAGGCCGTCATGCCCCTGCCCAAGGGCAGTTTCAACGCTGTCATGAGCCGGGACGGCACCTCCCTTATCGCGGCCATAGCGAAGAGCTCCGAAGTGACTCTTCAGACCTTCACGGTGCAGGGAACCCCCGCCAAGACCCTGTGGACCCTGAAGGTGAAGGGCGCCCCCACCGGCCTCGACATTGCCCACAACGGTCGCGACGTCATCGTGACCGCGGGCGACCTGTATGCGCAGGGCGTCCCGACCGTTCCGGCAGGGGATCTCGCCGACGCCGCCTGGTGAGACCTAGAGTGGGTCGCATAAAACCGGGCGAACGGAGCGAAACGTGGGCATGATGATGGCCGTCAGCTTCACCCGTTACGGCCGCCTGTTCTACCTCGATCCGGGCCCGCACAGCCCCAAGGTCGGCGACAAGGTTCTCGTCCCCACCGACTCCGGCCCGGAGGTCGCCGAGTGCGTGTGGGCCCCGCAGTGGGTCTCCGAGGACATCGACGGCCTTCCCGAGTGCGCCGGCCCCGCCACCGACGAGCACCTCGCCCGAGACGAGGCCAACCGCCGCCGCCGCGCCGAGGGCCGCTCGATCGCCAAGCGCCTCATCCGCAAGCACGACCTCCCGATGAAGGTCATCGGCGTCGACTACCTCGACGCCGACAACATCTTCAAGATCTACTTCACCGCCCCGCACCGCGTCGACTTCCGCGCCCTCGTCCGCGACCTGGCCCGCGGCATCAAGGCCCGCGTCGAACTCCGCCAGGTCGGCCCCCGCGACGAGGCCCGCCTCCAGGGCGGCATCGGCCCCTGCGGCCGCGACCTGTGCTGCGCCACCTTCCTCAAGGACTTCGAGCCCGTCTCCGTGCGCATGGCGAAGGAGCAGGACCTCCCGGTCAACCCCCTCCGCATCGCCGGCGCCTGCGGCCGCCTGATGTGCTGCCTCAAGTACGAGCACCCGTTGTACGTCAAGGCGCACGACACCATGCCGGCCCTGGGATCGCGCGTGGACACCCCGAACGGCCCAGGCCAGGTCGTGGGCCGCAACGTCCCGTCCGACAAGGTCACCGTCCGCCTGAACAGCGGCGGCCGCTGCTCCTGCCCTTCAGCCTCCGTCTGCTCCCCCCGCAAGCAACACGAAGCCCGCTACACCCCCTCGGACGACAGCGAGCGCAGCTAAGAATTGCGGGGGGGCGGCCCCGTTCCAACCCCGACGGCCCCGGCCTGCCCCCGACGCCTCAAAAGCAGATGGCCCTCCCGACGTTCGGAAGGGCCACCCGTGTCTGAGGACACCGCATGCGCGGTGTCCCAGGGGTCAGATCACCTCGACCTCCACGTGCCTTGCCAGGAATCGCGGCTCGGCACCCGGAGGCGTCTGCGAGGTGCCCTCCAGGCCCGTGGTGATCGAGGCCCAGTTCACGCGGAACTCGACGTCGGGGCCGGCGAGAGGGCGCTGTTGACGCGCCAGTCGAAGCGCCTTGCGCTCCATCTGCCGCAAGCTGGTCCCCGTGATGTCGGTGAGCGTGACCCGGCCCGGCGTGCGGGTTCGCTCGGCGGGCCGTGGGGACGCGGGCACGATCGCCCGGACGTACACGGATTCCGCCCAGAAGCGGTCCGTGGTGCCCAGGCGTTCGGGCGGGTTGTTCTCCAGACCCCTGGTGGCCCACCCCCAAGGGTGGTCGAAACCGACCTGGAGCACGGCGCCAGAGCCGAAGCACTGACGCGCCAGTCGAAGCGCCTTGCGCTCCACCTGCCGCATGCTGTTCCCCGTGAGGTCGCTGAGCTTGAGCCTGAGCTCGACCGGCGAGCCGGCCAGCCCGCTGACCCGCTGGGACATGGGCACGATCGCCTGGACGGACACGGACGTCGTCCAGTAGCGGTCCGTGGTGTCCAGATGCTCGGGAGTGCTCTCCAGGCCGTTCCTGAAGTTGATCTGGAACGAGGCGTCAGGGCCGAAGCACTGACGTGCCAGGTGAGCCGCCTTGCGCTTCAGCTGCCGCAGGCTGTTCCCCGTGAGGTCGTTGAGCGTGAGCTCGAACGATGTGCCGGTTCGCCCGCCGACCCGTGAGGGCATGGGCAGGGTCGCCCGGACGTACACCGTCTCCGTACCGCCCAGGCTTTCGGACCAGTGGTTGCCCACGACCTCGATCTCGACGTCGGGGCCGAAGAACTGACGTGCCAGGCCGAGCGCCTTGCGCGCCACCACTTCTTCGCTCGTGCCCTTGACGTCGTTGATCCGGAGCCATTCGGTGACACTGTTGGGGGCCTGCGTGTTGATGGTGGTCATGGATCTCTCCCGACAATTCATGACGACCTGGGGCCGTCGGTCTGCTTTGTGTGAGTACTGCCGATGACCGTCCGGCAGATCCGCGAACACGCACGGGCGGGAGCCGGGTGCGTCCCCGGCGACCGCGTCACGGTGAAGGTGGGCTCGCGCCGCTGCTCCTGCCCGTCCGCCTCGGTCTGCTCCCCGCGCCAGCAACACGACGCCCATGCGCGTGCGTGTCTTGCCGTAAGCCGGGACTGGTTCGGCTCGGGAGCAATTCACCGTTTGTTTCTGCAGTGCTTGTTGACGGATCAGTGGCTGTGGCCGTTCGTGCCAAATGAATCGCCCAGCGCCCCACCTTCTCTCCGGCGGTCTCCGGACGTTGAGTTTGCCGAGCCGCGGAAGCGGCGGACGGTGGGAGGCGTACCTACAAAGCAGATTCTCTGAAAGGAGCTTCCAGTGGAAGACGTCTACAGGCGTTTCTCGGGAGGCTGGGAACGTCGCGAAGAGCTCCTCGCGCGGGCGCAGCAGAAGGGCGCCACCTGGGATGAGCTTCGCGCCGCCGAGTCCAAGGGCATCGATCTGGCCGCCTACGTTGAAGCGTTGGAGGCAGGCGCCTCGGACGGGGACGTCCAAGCCGCCGTGGCCGCCGGCATCCTGCCCTGGGTGCTCGTCAGGGCGCTGAAGGCGAACGCCACCCCCGCGCAGATCCTGGAGGCGTTCGAGAAGCAGGTCGCTGCGGACGCGGGCTATGCCTGGGGCATCGGCCAATCCGGCTACATCGCCCTGCTGAACGAGGGCGCGACGCACGACCAGCTCATCGTCCTGCACGACAGGGACGTCCACCCGCAGATCACTCTGCGGGCGCTCGAAAGTCGCCTCGGCATCGCCAAGCTGCTGGAGGCGTACGACAAGGGTCTCCGCGGGGCCGACCTGCTCTGCTACGTGGAGGCGCAAGAGAAGCAGGTGGACCCCGACGAGGTGCTCGCCGCTCATCGGCAGGGGCTTCGCGGGCTCGAACTGTACAGCTACGTGAGGGAGCTCGCGGGCCGCTGATCACATGAAGACGTGATCCGGCTCGGCGGGCCCACCCTCTTCACCCATATCGAGAGTCGCCGGCCTTCGTCCCTGGACGGGGGCCGGTTCTCGTTGAGGCCGCGGCTCCCTAGGGGGTGGAGAGAAGCGCGCCCTTTTCGTCGTTCATGCCCGCGGCGAGGAATCGAGTGGTGCCCGGTATGCGGGTGACGGCGCGGGCCTCGAAAAGGCTGAAGCCGGACGCTCGGATTCTGTTGCTGGTCCACGTGCCCGTAGCGGTTCGGTGGGCGAGGGTCGACTCGGTGGCGTTGACGTCGGTGGAACCGATGAGCCAGACGCCGCCGTCCGGGTCGATGATCGGGGCGCCGAACGGACTGAACCGTCCTGCCTTCTTCATGGTGCTTTCGGCCGTCCAGCGGCGTCCGTCGGCGTCGCCGTGCAGGAGAAGGGACGACAGGTGGAGGTCGCCCGGGCCCAGCGGCTGGGTGCGGGTGCCGTCCATCTCGCTGGACGGGATGCCCCCGGCGCGCTCGGCGGTGATCCAGATGCCGGCGGCCGTGGCGGTGATCGTGTTGAGCTGGTACCTCGTGTCCTCGAAGCCCTTCCTCTTTCCGGCGGGCAGGACGCCGTCCAGCGGGACGGGCTTCCAGCCCGAGCCGTCCTGGTGGTACAGCTCGCTCTCGAAGGTGAGCGCCCAGATGTCACGTGCGGAGCGGGCGCTCGTGCGGGCGATTCGGAATGGCAGCCTCGTCTCCGACCATCCGTCCGCCGAACGGGTCCAGCCCGTCGCGGCGGCGTGCGAGCCCGTGCCGAAGACCTGGACGTCCCGCGGGGAGAACACCTCTAGCGCCGTAACGGTGAATCCCGGAAGGCGGCGGTCGATCGTCCAGCGCTCGCCGTTCCAGTGAAGGACGGTCGAGCTCGACCCGTCGAGGGTGACCGCCCAGACATCGGACGCCGCGGACGCCCCCGCCGCCTTGACCGCGCCGATCCGCCCGCCCGGAAGGCCGACCTTGCTCCAGCCGCGGCCGTCCCAGTGCCGGGCCGTCGGCCGCCACACCGTGTCCTCCGAGCCGCGCCCGCCGAAAGCCCACACGTCCTTCGGCCCCGCCGCGACGATCTGGGGATCGACCCGCAGCGACACGTCCTCGACCTCCACCCGCCACGGCGCGCTCCCGGCTTCCGCTCTCCAGGGCGTCGGCTGGACGGCCGGGGCTCCGCACCCCCCGAGGGCGAGCAGGGCCACAACGCCGGTTTTCGGCAAACGAAATCTCATACGCCCTCCATCCCGAAACGGTCGACCCATCCTCCGCGCGCGGAGAGCCCGGCGAATGAGCCCCCGTACCTAGGACGCGCGGCCTTCCGTACTCACCGTCGACCAGGGCGTTCGCGGGTCTCGGCGTGATGTTGCTATACGGGCGCGGGCAACCTTGGCACCTTCCTCCCCTTGCCGGGGCCCCTCGTTTTTCACACCATTCCGGCAAGCCGCCGTTTCCCCGCAGGAGGTATTCCGTGAGACTGCGCGTCGCGATCTTGGTCGCGGGCATCGCCGCCGTCCTGACCGCCACAGGCCCCGGCGCGTCCGCCTCGCCGGGGGAGGTGCGTCCCGTCGCGGCGCCGGGCGCGGAAGGGGGGCGGGCGATCTACGGCGCCGGAGGCGTGCGCTGCGCCCTGGGGTTCAACGTGCGGCAGAACGGCTCGTACTCCTTCCTCACCGCGGGCGGCTGCGCCCAGGTCGGCATGCCGATCTACGCCGACCCGGCGATGACCGTGCAGCTCGGGACGGTCGTCTCGGTGACGAGCGCCTCCGTCGCGCTCGTCCGGTACGTGGAGCCTTCCGTGGAGCGGCCCGGCAGCGTCTTCCTCTACCCCGGTTCCCAGGACATCACGACGGCGGGACCGCCGGTCGTCGGCCAACGCGTCTGCCGCAGCGGGCCCATCGCGGGCCTGCGCTGCGGCAGTGTGACGGCCGTCAACGTGACCGTGAACCTCCCGAACGGGACGATCACCGGGCTGGTGAGGACGACCATATGCACGGAGCCCGGGGAGAGTCCCGGGGCTCCGTATTTCTCGGGCGGTACCGCGGTGGGGCTTGAGATCGGGGGAGTCGGGACCTGCGTCTCCGGCGGGTCGTCCTACTTCCGCCCGATCTCTCCGGTGCTCAGCGCCTTCGGCGCCAGCGTGTACTAGCGCTTGGGGAGGAGCTGGGCGAGGGCCGCGGTGACGCCGCAGAAGGCCATGACCGGGAAGAGCGACGCCCGGAAGGCGTCGGCGACCTCGCCCAGCGCGCCGTAGAAGACGATCCCGACGAGCGCGACGCCGAGGGCGTTGCCGACCTGCTGCGCGGTGGACAGGACGCCCGCGGCCGAGGCGGCGTGCCGGTCGGTCACACCGGCCAGGACCAGTGCCGACAGCGGCGCCAGGACGAACCCCATGCCCGCCCCCACGAGGGCCAGACCCGGGATGAGCCAGCCGATGGCGTGCCCGGTCTCGGCGAGCAGCAGGAGGCAGCCCGCCGCCTGCACCGCGGCGCCCAGGGCGAGGACCTGCCGTCCCAGCCGGGCGGCGATGGCCGTGGCGCGGGTGGACGCGGCGAAGTAGCCCGCGCCCAGGGCGACGAAGAGCAGGCCCGACTCCAGAGCGCTGAGACCGCGTCCCTGCTGGAGGTACAGGGCGAGGTAGAGGAAGAAGGACGCCATCGCCAGGGTGTAGACGAGCGCCAGGCCGCTGCCGACGCGGAACGCGGGCTCGCGGAAGAGGCTGGGCGCGACCAGCGGGGCGCTGCTCCGGCGCTGGGAGAGGACGAAGGCGGCGAGCAGGACGGCCGACGCGGCGAGCGACGCCCACGTCCAGGCGGGCCAGCCCAGGCGGCGCCCCTCGATCAGGGGCAGGACGAGCACGACGAGACCGAGGGTGACCAGGACGGTTCCCGTGACGTCCAGGCGGGTTCCCGTGGTGCGCGGCTGGGACGGGACGGTCCGGCGGATCAGCGCCAGCGTGACGACCCCGACCGGAACGTTGATCAGGAAGATGCTGCGCCATCCGGTGCCGAACAGGTTCGCCTGGATCAGCACGCCCCCGATGAGCTGCCCGAACACGCCGCCCAGGCCCATCGCGAGGCCATAGGCGGTGAACGCCTTGGCGCGCGCCTCCCCGGTGAACACGCCGTTGATGATCCCGAGAACCTGCGGCATCAGCAGCGCGGCCGCGAGCCCCTGCACCACCCTGGCGGCGATCAGCGTGCCGGAGGAAGGGGCAAGGCCGCACGCGAGCGAGGCGGCCGTGAACACCGCGAGGCCGAGCGCGTACATCCGGCGGCGTCCGGCCAGGTCGCCGAGGCGGCCGCCGGTGATCAGCGCGCTGCCGAGCGCCAGCCCGAACCCGGCGACGACCCACTGGATCGCCGTCGCGCCGGCGCCCAGATCGGTCTGGATGTCGGGGATCGCCACGTTCACGATGAAGAAGTCGAGCGTGGTGATGAAGATGCCGGTGAGCAGGACGAGCAGGGCGCCGATGGACGCGGTGGGCGAGGCCGCGGCCTCGCGCGGGCGCCGGCCCGCCACCGGAGTCGCCGTGTGCGACATGGTCTCTCCTCAGATCGATCGTTATCCGCACCCAGACGATCTCGCCCGGGAGGTCGTGGTGGCGATGACCTGAGGGGTAATGCCGCGGCCTAAATCGGTTGTGCGGCCGGCGGCGGCCGATCTAGCGTCCCCTCCCATGGACTGGGACAGGCCCGCGCGGAAGCTCGGGATCGACGACCTCGCCGCCTGCCAGCGGCTCGCCGAAGACCGCGACTGGGGACGTGAAGACCGGAAGTGGCGGTTCCTGTTCTCGGTCGGCGACGTCTACGGCATCGACGACGGGGAGGGCGGTCTCGCCGCGGTGACGGTGTCGACCCCATACGGCGTGGACGTCGCCGCCATCAGCATGGTGCTGGTGGCGAAACGCTACGAACGGCGTGGTCTGGGCGCCCGCATCATGCGGCACGCCATGGACAACACCGAAACGAAGAGCTTCTGCCTGACGGCCACCGAATACGGGCGCCCGCTGTACGAGCGTCTGGGGTATCGCTCCGTCGGGCTCTGCACGACGTACACGGGCATGGGCAAGGGGCCGTCCGAGGGGGGCGTTTCCGTCCCCGCGGAGGCGGCGGACATGCCCGCCGTCCATGCACTCGACACCGAGGTCTTCGGCGCGGACCGTTCACGGCTGGTCGACGGGCTGCCGTCGTTCTGCGAGACGTTCCGTGTCGTCCGGGGCGAGTCCGGTCTCAAGGGGTTCGGAGGCGTGTGGTGGAACGACGACAGGGCCGTCGTCGGCCCCGTCACCGCGCACGACGCCGAGACCGCCCTCGCCCTCGTCGAAGAGATCGTCCCGGCGGGGCCGGTCCGCCTGGACATCGACCACCGGCATCCGGAAGTGGTCGACTGGGCGCGGCGGAACGGCCTTCGACCCGCGTTCACCACGACGGTCATGGAGTACGGCGCGCCCATCGCGAACGACCTGCCCCGCCTCTACCTTCCCGTGGCGCAGGCCCTCGGCTGACCTCAGACGGCCTCGGGCTTCGCCGCGGACGGCCCGCCGCCGGGCAGCGCGTACCGGAAGATCTTCTTCCAGGTGCCCGTGACCTGCCGCGACAGCGTGCCCGTGTGGTACGGGATGTCGTACTTGTCGCACAGTGCGCGGACGCGCGGGGCGATCTCGCCGTACCGGTTGCTCGGCATGTCCGGAAACAGGTGGTGCTCGATCTGGTGGCTGAGGTTGCCGGTCATCAGGTGGAACAGCTCGCCGCCGGTGATGTTCGCCGAACCGCACAGCTGCCGGACGTACCACTCGCCCTTCGTCTCGCCGTCCAGCCGCTCCTCCTCGAACACCTCCACGTCGCCCGGGAAGTGCCCGCAGAAGATGATCATGTGGGCCCAGACGTTGCGGACCACGTTCGCGGTGGCGTTCGCGGCCAGCGTGGACAGGAACTGCGGGCCGCTGAGCAGCGGGAACGCCAGGTAATCCTTGCCCCACTGGCGGCGGACCTTGCGGCCGATCGCGCGCAGCTTCTCCTTCGTCACCGCCTCGTCGGCCGTCCCGTCCCGGATCTTGTCGATCTCCAGGTCGTGCAGGGCCACCCCGTACTCGAAGAACATCGCCAGCAGCAGGTTGTAGAGCGGCTGGGCGAGGTGCGCCGGGGACCACGCCTGCTCGGGGGCGACGCGCAGGATGCCGTAGCCGACGTCGTTGTCCTTGCCGAGCACGTTCGTGAACGTGTGGTGGACGAAGTTGTGCGAGTGCTTCCACTGCTCGGCCGGCGAGACGTTGTCCCACTCCCAGGTCGTGGAATGGATCTTCGGGTCGCGCATCCAGTCCCACTGGCCGTGCATGACGTTGTGCCCGATCTCCATGTTCTCCAGGATCTTCGCGACGGCCAGCGTCGCGGTCCCGGCGATCCAGGCGGGCGGCAGGGCGGAGGCGAGCAGCAGCGCCCGGCCGCCGATCTCCAGTCCGCGCTGCCAGCGGATCACCCGCCGGATGTAGGACGCGTCGCGCTCGCCGAGACCGGACATGATCTCCTCGCGCAGCGCGTCCAGCTCGGCGGCGATGGTGTCGTAGTCCTCGGCCGTCAGATGGTCGGTCATGCCGCTCCTCTCACAGTTCGATCTCCACGGGCCCGGCGGCCGCCGAGACGCAGGTCTGGACGATCTCGCCCTCGTCGCCGTGCACCTCGCCGGTGCGCAGGTCGCGGACCTTGCCGGACGCCAGCCGCCCGACGCAGCCGCGGCAGATGCCCATCCGGCACCCGCTCGGCAGCAGCGCGCCGGCGTCCTCGCCCGCCGCCAGGAGGGGCGTGCTCCCGTCCGCGTCGGCCGTGACGCCGCTCCTGGTGAACGTGACGCGCCCGCCCTCGCCCCCGCCGGCGTCCAGGACGGTGCGGAAGCGCTCGACGCGCAGCCTCTTCCCGACTCCGGCGGCCCGCCAGTGCGCGGCGAGGTCGTCGAGCATGCCGCCCGGCCCGCACGCCCACGCCTCGCGCTCCGCCCAGTCGGGGCAGATGCCGGGGATGTCGGACGGTTTCAACCGGCCGCCGGGCGTCGTGTGCCGCTCGTGCAGCCGGAGCCCCGGCATCCGGCGGAGCTCGTCGCCGAAGATGACGTCCCCGGCCGTCCGGTCCGAGTGGACGAGCACGGCGTCGGACGCGCCGCCGAGCTGCCGCAGCATCGCCATGACCGGCGTGATCCCGCTGCCGGCCGTCACGAACAGCAGCTTGCGCGGGACGGGCGAGGGCAGCGTGAACTCCCCCTCGGGCCGCGACAGGCGGACGACCGTCCCGGGCCGGATCTCGTTGACCAGGTGCGCCGAGACGAACCCGTCGCGCGTGGCCTTGACGGTGATCGTGATGCGGCCGTCACGGCGGGGCGGCGACGACAGCGAGAACGTCCGCCAGTGCCGGACGCCGCCGACGTCCACGCCTATCTTGACCCACTGGCCGGGCCGGTGGCCGTTCCACGCCCGGCCCGGCCTGATCACCAGGGTCGCGGCGGACGGGGCCTCGTGCCGGACGGCCTCGATCCGCCCGCACGGCTCGTCCGTGGACCACAGCGGATCGAGCAGCCCGAGGTAGTCCTCCGGCAGGAGCGGGGTCGTGAGGAGCCGGGCTGCCGCCGCGATCCGCCGTCCAGTGGTCGAACGGCCGGGGCGGCGCGGGCGGTGCGGCGCGATGGTCCGCGGTGCGATGGGCAAGGTTTCCTCCCCGAGGGCGCGCTAACTTACGCTCGCGTAACCTACGGTCGCGTAGGAATCGCGGAGGATTCAAGGCCTCGGCCATCAAAGCGACAGGCATCACACCATCGCATGATGTTCCATCCGATGATGTAATGCCTGCTGATAAAAGACGGCGGAGAAACTGTCGGCCGGGCACGATGGCCTGGCGGCCGACCGGCCGTCCGGGCCGACGCGGGATCCGCGCTCAGAACTTGGTCTTCGGCCGCTCCTGGAGAACTCCGTCCACGAAGATGTCGAGCTTCTCGTTGTAGAAGCAGACCAGCCCGGCGACCTTGCGGCTCTCCTCCAGCGGCGTCCGGTACGACCAGGCCAGATCCTCGTGCAGCGTGCCGTTCACCCGCACCGACCAGTACTCCGCGGTGCCCTTGTACGGGCAGTGCGACACGGTGCCGGTGTGTTCGAGCAGGTCCATGCGGACATGCGGCTTCGGCAGGTAGTAGCGCACGGGCAGCCCCGTCTCGAACAGCAGCCGCGGGCTGGACGACTCCGCGACCGTCACCCCGTCCACCTCGACCCGGACATGCCGCGACGCCGCCAGCACGTCCACGCGCGTGTACGGGTCGCGGGGATGGACGAAGACCTCCTCGTCCTCCTCGAACCAGGCGTCCATCGCATCCCAGTCGAGACGGACGAACCCGGGCAGCTCGGTGTAGCGGAGCGCGGCGCCCGGCGCCTGCGCGCCGTCCACCTTCACGGTGAAGGCGGTCGCGTCGCCCCTGCTCGGCGAACGGGTGCCCGGCCCGTCCTCGACGAGTTCGGCCCGCACGTCCGCCTCGGGGAAGTAGTAGGTCGGGTAGTAGGGGATCTCCCAGACGAGAGAAGGCCGTGTCGAGTCGGCCACCAGATGGCCGCCGAGGTAAGCCCGGACGCGCTTGCCGCTCTCCTCGATCCGGAGACTGGTCTTCCGCGATGTGCCCATGCCTGGGCAACCTCACCGGTCGGGGCCCTATTTCATCGAATTCTCACCCTTGCCTCACGAACGCCACATGAGCCCTCAAGAGCCTCATCCGCATGAATCGGACACTCCTGGTCAACGGCGCGCTGGGCGCACTGCTCGTCGCCGGGGCCGGAACCGCGTACCTCGCCCTCGGCGACGGAGGCGACGGCGCCGCCGCGTCCACCCGCCTGACCCGCGTCACGCGAGGGACGGTGGTCTCGTCAGTGTCGGCGTCCGGCTCGGTGGAGAGCGCCCGGAGCCGTTCGCTGTCCTTCGGCGCCTCCGGCACGGTCGCGAAGATCTACGTCAAGGCGGGGCAGAAGGTGAGGACGGGCGACGTCCTCGCCCGCCTCGACCAGACAGAGGCGCTCGAGAACGTCGACGCAGCCAAGGCGAACCTGGCGGTCGCCGCCGATGGGGACACCTCGTCCGAGAAGGGGTACGCCGGGTACGTCCAGGCGAAGAACTCCTACAACGCCGCCTTGCGTGCCTACCAGGGGACCGTCCTGAAAGCTCCGTTCGCCGGAACGGTGACCGCCGTCAACGGGACGGTGGGCGGCAGTTCGAGCGGTTCGTCCTCCTCGGGTTCGGGTTCGGGCGGCGGTTCGACGTCGCCGACCTCGTCCTCCACCTCGTCCTCGTCCTCGTCGTCGGGCTCGGGCTTCGTCGAGCTCGCCGACACCGCGCACCTCCAGGTCGAAGGCGAGTTCACCGAGGCCGACACCACCAAGCTCAAGACCGGCCAGGCCGCCACGGTCACGTTCGACGCGCTCACCGGCAAGACCGCCACCGGCAAGATCACCACGATCGGCGCGGCGCCGACCACCACCGACAACGTCGTGAAGTTCCCGGCCGTGATCGCGCTGGGCGACGTCCCGTCCGGGGTCCGGCTCGGCCAGACAGCCACGGTCGAGATCACCGTGGCGCGGGCGGAGAACGTCCTCTACGTGCCGAGCGCCGCGGTCAGGGCGGCCGGCGGGCAGAGCACGGTCACCGTCGTCCGCGACGGCAGGCAGGTCCCCACCACGGTCGAGACCGGCGTCAGGGGCGACCAGGGCACCGAGATCAGTTCGGGCCTGAAGGAGGGCGACGAGGTCGCCGTGACCTCGGCGTCCGGCGGCGGGAGCACCGTCCAGCGCGGCTTCCCGGGCGGCGGCGGACCGGGGCTCGGCGGCGCCCCCGGCGGCGGGGCGCCCGGCGGCGGCACCCCCGGCGGCGGAGGCCGCCGATGACCGCCCGCACCCCGCCCGTGCTCGACCTCCACGACGTGACCAAGGTGTACGGGACGGGCGAAACGGCCGTCCACGCCCTGCGGGGCGTCTCGCTGACCGTGGAACGCGGCGACTATGTGGCGATCATGGGCGCGTCGGGCTCGGGCAAGTCGACGCTGATGAACATCATCGGCTGCCTGGACGTGCCGAGCGCCGGCCGCTGCCTCCTCGACGGCATCGACGTCGTCGACCTCGGCGAGCGCGACCTCGCGACCCTGCGCAACCGCCGCATCGGGTTCGTCTTCCAGTCGTTCAACCTGATCCCGCGGATGACGGCGCAGGCCAACGTCGAACTGCCCCTCGCCTACGGCGGCCTCCGCGGCGCCGACCGGCGGCGCCGCGCCCTCGCCGCCCTGCGCGAGGTCGGCCTCGCCGACCGCACCCGGCACGAGCCGAACGAGCTGTCGGGCGGCCAGCAGCAGCGCGTCGCCGTCGCCCGCGCCCTGGTCACCGCCCCGACGCTGCTCCTCGCGGACGAGCCGACCGGCGCGCTCGACAGCGCCTCCACCGCCGACATCCTCGGCGTCTTCGACCGGCTCGGCCGCACCGGCCGCACCATCGTCGTGATCACCCACGAGGACGACGTCGCCGCGCACGCCAAGCGGATCGTCCGCCTCGTGGACGGCCGCATCGTCGAGGACGTCCGCCGGGAGGGCCCGGTGACCCCCGGCATCCGAGCCGCGCGCCCCGCGCCCCCGGAACCGAAGGAGGCAGGGTGAGCGCCCTGGAGATCCTGCGCTTCGCCGTCCGCGGCCTGTCGGCCAACAAGCTGCGCAGCTCCCTCACCACCCTCGGCATCCTGATCGGCGTCGGCGCCGTCATCCTGCTCGTCGCGGTCGGCAACGGCTCCTCCGAGCAGATCAAGAAGAGCATCCAGCGGCTCGGCGCCGACTCCCTCACCGTCACGCCGTCCACCACGGGCCGCGGCTTCGGGACGACCGGCCAGGCCTCGGGCCCGCGCACCCAGGCCCGCGACCTCACCGCGGAGGACGTCGAAGCCCTCACCGCCGGCGGGGCCCCGTCGGTCAGGTCCGCCTCACCCGTCGTGACCAGCCAGTCCGTCACCGCGGGGTACGCGGGCACGAGCGCGACCATCGGCCAGTTCGTCGGGACGACCCCGTCCTACTTCGCGGCCGCGAACAAGACCCTCGCGTCCGGGACGGCGTTCACCGCCGAGGACGTCGCCGCCGCCCGCAAGACCGTCGTGCTCGGCAGCACGGTGGCGTCCGACCTGTTCGGACGCGTGAACCCGATCGGCAAGAAGATCGACGTGGGCGGGATCCGGTTCACCGTCGCGGGCGTCCTCAAGGCCACGGGCTCCTCCTCGTCGACCTTCTCCGACCCGGACAGCATCGCCGTCGCGCCGCTCCCGGCCGTCCAGGAGACCCTCACCGGGTACGGCGCCCTCGACCAGATCATCGTCCAGGCCACCGGCAGCGACACGGTCGGCGCCGCCGAGGCCGAGGTCACCCAGATCATCGGCCAGCGCCACGACGCGACCTCCCCGGGCGGCGCCGACTTCACGGTCTCCAGCCAGGCGAGCGTCCAGTCGGCGGTCAGCGAGTCGAGCCGGACCTTCACCGTCCTGCTCGGCGCCGTCGCCGCCATCAGCCTCCTCGTCGGCGGCATCGGCATCACCAACATCATGCTGGTCACCGTCACCGAACGGACCCGCGAGATCGGCATCCGCAAGGCCATCGGCGCCCCGCGCGGCGCGATCCTGGGCCAGTTCATCGCGGAGGCCACCGTCCTCAGCCTCACCGGCGGCCTCCTCGGCGTCCTCGCCGGCGTCCTCGGCAGCCTCTTCACCATCGCGGGCGTCAAACCCGTCCTGGTCCCGTCGTCGATCGTCCTGGCCCTGGCCGTCTCCCTGGCGATCGGCCTGTTCTTCGGCAGCTACCCCGCCAACCGCGCCGCCAAGCTCCGCCCCATAGACGCCCTACGCCACGACTAACCAAGGACCCTCATGCCCCTGAACCCACCACCCGTTGCCCCAACGCTCCACCCCACCGCCCTCGCTGACGAAGACGGCCGCCCCCTGCTGACGCTGGCCGCGCCGGTGCGCTGTGAGCAAGAGCCAAGACATGCCCGAGAACCCGACAACGGACGCCGAACTGCTGGCGAGCTCGCCCTTCGACAACAATCTCGCCACCAACCTACTCACGCAGCCATCGCAGCTGACGGAGTTGGTCGCCCCCCTGCCGACGCTGGTCGTGACGGTGCGCTGTGAGTGAGAGCCGAGACATGCCCGAGAACCCGACAGGGGACGCCGAACTGCTGGCGAGCTCGCCCTTCGACAACAATCTCGCCACCGAGTTGCTGGCGCGCCCATCGCAGAGGTCTCTGCCAGGGCCGACGCTCTACCTAGTGGCCGGCGTCCTCCTGACCGCAGGCTTCCTGAGCGGCGTCCAGGCGCACAAGTGGTCCGAGAACGGCTCCTCTGAACCGTCTGCCGGCGGCCGTATGAGAACCGGCGGCTACGGCGGACCTCCAGGCGCCGCAGGACCCCAAGGCGGCTACGGCGCCCCGGGTACGAACAACGGACCGGGCGGAGCCCCAGGCATCGGCCCCAGCAGCGCCCCAGGCAATGGCCCTGAGACAGGAAACCGCCCAAACGGCTCGGGAACCACCGGGACGGTGACCAAGGTCGTCGGCAACACCCTGTACCTGCGCACCGCCTCCGGCGAGACCGTGAAGGTCAAGACCACCGGAACCACCAAGATCCGCATCGTCAATGACGGCGGACTACGCGACCTCGACGCGGGCACGGCCGTCACCGTCCAGGGCTCCCCAGGCCAGGACGGCTTGCTCACCGCGACCACCGTGAACGAGCGCTCCGGCCGTTGAATCGTCCAGGGCTCCCCGGGCCGGGATGGCTCGCTGACCGTGACCACCGTGAACGAGCGCTCCGGCCGTTGAATCGTCCAGGGCTCCCCGGGCCGGGATGGCTCGCTGACCGTGACCACCGTGAACGAGCGCTCCGGCCGTTGAATCGTCCAGGGCTCCCCGGGCCGGGATGGCTCGCTGAGCGCGACCACCGTGAACGAGCGTTCCGGCCGTTGACCGGAGATTCCGGCAGAGCGATGAAAGAGGGAGATCTCAATGGGCAGCATGCGCGCGATGCGGATGCTCGGCATCCTGACCGCCGCCGGAACAATCCTGCTAAGCACAGCCTGCGGAAACGGCGGCACCGCCGCCGCAGGCCCGGACAAGACGGCCGTGGCCGACCCCATGGCCTCATTCCGCGCCTGTCTTGAGAAGCAGGGCCTAGATCTCCCGGACGGCGGAAAGGCCCCCGGCGGCGCGCCACCAACTGGCCGCCCGCCGAACCGTCCGAGCGACTCCCCGACCGGTGGCCCAGGCAGTCCGCAAACCGGACGCCCGTCCAACGCCCCAACAAACGGTTCCCCGACCGGCATCCGCCCCACAAGATCCGCAGCAGAGCAGAACGCCATGCAAGCCTGCGCCTCTCTAGCCCCCCACCGAGGCACCGGCAAGAACCAAGGACCACCCCCCACCTCCCAGCCCACCAACAACTAACCCCCCCAGACCACCCAGCCCCAGCCCAGCCCTCCCGCAGGGTCCTGCCCCGGCCCTAGCCTGCCCCCGCCCCGTCCTCCCAATGGGTCTTGTCTCGGCCCCGGCCCGCCTCGGGACCGGGGTACCTCCGGACCGGCCGCCTCCGGATTGGATCCAGCTGCGGCCTGTCTCAGAGCGGCTTGGTCCAGCCGAGGCCTGGGGCAGATGGGACCGAGTTACGCGGCGGTCTGACCGGTGCCGCGTAGTGCTGCAGGATCATCGGCTCCGTGTGACGAGACCGTCCGGGGCGGGTCAGGCCGCGGTGGGTGGGCTTTGTTGTGGTTTGCGCGGGATGGTGAGGACGGGGACCAAGGCCGCCACCAGGAACACCGCAGTCCACCAGAAGGTGTCGGTGAAGGCGTTCGCCAGGAGGGACGGTGTCTCTGCTGTGCGGTGTCCGGCGGCCTCGTCCAGGCTTCCGGAGGCTCCGGGAATCTCGTGGCGGATCCCGATCTGCAGGATGACCGCCGTCACCGCCGTGCCGAACGAGCTGCCGATGCGAACCAGGATGTTCGCGCCGGTGGTCGCGGCGGGCACGGCTTCGCGGGGGAGGCCCTGGTAGGCCATCGCCATCAGGGGCGGTGCGATCATGCCGTGGCCGAGTCCGACGACGAGCATCGCGGCCATGATCGTGGCGCGTCCGGTGCCGGGAGAGAGGGTGGTGAGGGCCACCGTCCCGGCGAGCACGCAGAGGATACCGCCGACCGCGAGCCATCGTCCGCCGAAACGGTCGCCGAGCCGTCCCGACACCGACATGGTGGCCATCGCGCCGACCCCCATCGGGGCCAGCAACCAGCCCGCGTCCAGAGCCGACTCCCCGCGGACGATCCCCGCGAACAGCGGAACGAGGATCATCAGGCCGAACATCGCGGCGCTGTAGAGGAAGAAGCTCCAGTCGCCGCCCTCGCGCCCGACCCCCGACTGCCGGGACCCGCCGAACGGGGCCCGC
>NZ_JBEZJP010000058.1:0-28537 GCF_040653175.1 Actinomadura sp. NPDC048032 | reverse complement strand
TCAGCAAGTACATGCCGCTCGGCCGCATCGGCGAGCCCGAGGACATCGCCAACGCCGCGGTGTTCCTCGCGGGCGACGCCTCGTCCTGGATGACCGGGCAGACGCTCGTCGTGGACGGCGGCGCCACCATCCGGCCCTCGATCGCCTGACCGCCCGCCCACGAACACGGGAACGCCCACGAACACGGGAACAGGGAGAAGCGCATGTCACGCTGGGGACTGACCATTCCGCTGACCGGCCTCCCGCTGGCCGAGCACCGCGAGATCGTGTCCGGGCTGTCCGGGCTCGGCTACACCGACGCCTGGTCGGCCGAGACCAACGGCGCCGACGCCTTCACCCCGCTGGCGCTCGCCTCGCAGTGGGACCCGGGGCTGCGCCTCGGGCCGGCGATCGTGCCGGTCTACACGCGCGGGCCCGCCCTGCTCGCCCAGCAGGCCGCCACCCTCGCCGACCTCGCGCCGGGACGCTTCGTGCTGGGCATCGGCACCTCGTCCGACACGATCGTGCAGCGCTGGAACGGCATCCCGTTCGACGAGCCCTACAAGCGCACCCGCGACACGCTGCGCTTCCTCCGCAGGGCGCTCGCGGGGGAGAAGGTGAAGGAGGAGTACGAGACCTTCGCCGTGAAGGGCTTCAAGCTGGAGAGCGCACCGGCGACGCCGCCGCCGATCGTCCTCGCGGCCCTGCGCCCCGGCATGCTGCGGCTCGCCGCCCGCGAGGCCGACGGCGCGATCACCAACTGGCTCGCGCCGAAGGACGTCCGGACGGTCCGCGGCGTACTCGGCGACGGGCCCGAGCTGATCGCCCGGCTGTTCGTCTGCCCCACGGGCGATGCCGAGGAGGCGCGCGCGATCGGCCGCTGGATGATCGCCGCGTACATGACGGTCCCCGTCTACCGGGCGTTCCACGAGTGGCTGGGACGCGGCGAGGCGCTGGCCCCGATGAACGAGGCGTGGGCGGCCGGCGACCGGAAGAGGGCGCTGGAGGTCATCCCGGACGAGGTGGTGGACGACCTGATCGTCCACGGCTCCCCGGAGCGGTGCCGGGCCCGCGTCCGCGAGTACGTCGACAACGGCCTCACCACGCCGGTGCTGGCGGTCGTCCCGGGCGGGGGCCTGTCCCCGGCGGAGGCGGTGCGGGCGCTCGCCCCGAGTGCGGACTGAGATCGTTCGATCACGTCCCGATGTTTACGGCCGGGAGCAGCGGGGAGGGTGGGGCAAATCCCGACAGAGAACGAAGAGACGTGAGGAGCTGATCGTGCTCACGCTGACCAGCGGTGCCGTCCAGGTCATCCGTACGGTGACCGCCAACCCGGAGCTTCCGCCCGAGACCGGCATCCGCATCGAGTCCGGGCTCGACGGCTCGGACGCCCTGCGGCTCTCGGTGGCCCCGGCCCCCGAGGCCGGCGACCAGGTCGTGGAGGAAGAGGGCGCCAAGGTGTACCTGGAGCCCACGGTCGCCGAGATGCTCGACGACAAGACCCTCGACGCCCAGGTCGACCCGCAGGGCGACGTGGCCTTCACCATCGCCGAGGGGTCGGAGGGAACCCCCACCTGACGTTGGAGGCGAGACCGGGGCGCGCCCGCCGGGCCGCCCCGGTCTCGTGTTCTCCCCGCGTGTCAGCGCATCGCCGCCACGACGGCGACCACGGCGAACACGAACGCCGCCGCGGTGAGGAACGCGAACGCCGCGATCACCGCGCAGGCCAGGGCGCGCGGCTGGTCGCGCCAGGCGGGGGAGCGGTCGCGCGCCTGCCGGTCCGGTCTTCGCCGGAACGAACGTCCCGCGTCCAGGGGGTCGCGTGAGGGCGGGGTCGTCACGAGCGCCAGTGTCGCAGATAGATCACTCCACTCGCCGACCGCCCGGGCCGTGCGTTCGCGCGGACGGAGTCAGGGCCCGCCGGGGCTCCGGGCACCGGTCAGCCCGGGAAGGAGGGGTGGGGGCCGAGGGCCCAGTACTCGAACAGGCCGTAGCCGGTGGCGGCGGCGGTGGGCTGCGCCCCGTCCAGGTACTCGTAGCGGCCGACCGCGTCGACCATGCCCCACATGCGGGCCGCGTCGTCCGGCTTGCGGGTGTCGTAGGCGACGCCCTGCACCTTCAGGTCGGGTCCCTGGTACATGCCGTGCTTCCAGTCGGGTTCCAGCCCGTAGCCGGTGCCGACCATGAGGTGGACGGGCAGGATCGGCGTCGCCCTCACCTCGAACGGCTCCCCGCCGGGCGGGGCGAAACGCAGCGTCGCCGTGACGACGTCGCGGGTGCCCTCCGCGTACTCCGGGCGGTATTCGGGACGTCCCAGATACTCGGGCTCGCGGTCGGGCCACACGCGGGTGGCCTCCTCCAGGATGCGGCGGCCCTTCTCGTCCTCCTGCACGATGCAGAAGATGGCGTGGTCCTCGAACTGCATCGGCGCGTACAGCCAGTAGAACGTGCCCGCGTTCTTCACCTGGATGCCGGGCGGCTCCGGTTCGCCCACGGGCCGGATGCCCCAGGAGCGGTCGCGCGAGCCCCACCAGTGGTCGGGTGTGACCTCGATGGTCTCGCCGTCGACCGTGATGGTGCCCGTCCAGCGGCCGGTCTGCGCGAGACGGCGGGAGTCGAAGACGACGCGTTCCTGCCAGCGCAGGTAGTGCGGCGGCTCCAGCGTGGCCGGGACCGTGCCCTCCCAGGCGAGGTCGAACGAGAGGCCGTGCTCGGTCTCGTCCAGGACGACCCGGAGCCGCTTGAGCCCCTCGACCACCTCGACGCGGAACGGCCCGACCGTGGTGTCCATCCGGTCGTCGCCCAGCTCGCGGGACGCCCGGACGACCTTGTGCACCGGTCCGCGCCGCACGACCGCGAACGCGTCCATGACGCCGAGGTTCGGGTACTGCCCGATCCCGATGATCATCATCAGCTCGTCGGAGCAGGGGTGGACGTTGAAGTAGTACCGGTCGTAGAAGTTCCGGTCGGAGGTGGTGACGTGCCGCATCACCTCCGGCGCCTGGTGGATCGGGTAGTCGTCGAGCGGCGAGAGCGTCACCGGTCCCCTCCCAGGATGCGGGCGAGCAGCTGCGTGCAGTTGTTGTCGTGGGGGAAGTCGGCCGTCTCCTCGATCCAGCCGAAGTCGATCATCGCCTGGCCGATCCGCGCCATGATCACCGAGAACTTGAAGCCGGACAGGATCTCGTAGTACGCCATGTGCCGCATCGGGCGTCCGAGCAGCCCCTCGTAGCGGGCGACGGTCTCTTCGTAGGAGGGGAAGCCCTCCAGCCGGGCGGCGCCGACGCCCTCGGAGTGGTGCCGGTCCAGGAACATGAACCAGGCGAGGTCCTCCTCCGGCGCGCCGAGCACGGCTCCCTCCCAGTCCAGCACCGCCGCGGGCGCGCCGTCCTGGAAGATCACGTTGCCGATGCGGGCGTCGCCCCACAGCGCGACGGGGTCGTCCGGCTCGTCGGGGCGGTTCGCCTTCAGCCACTCCAGCGCCCTGAGCGCCGTCTCCTGCGGCCCCCGGTAGGCCCAGCCCAGGTAGTGCTCGTAGTAGTTGAGCCGCTGGTCGAGGCCCGGCGCCCCCCAGGCGGGCTGGTCCAGGAAGCCGAGACCCAGTTCGCCGACGTCCAGCCGGTGCAGCCGCGCCATGATCTCCAGGGTGGACCACCACATCGCGGCCCGCTCACCGGGCGGCACTCCGGTCACCCAGCCGTCCATGTGGTACGGCGGCATGTCGGTCGGGACGCGGCCGTCGACGCGGCCCATCACGAAGAACGGGGCGCCGAGGACGTCGCGGGACGGCTCGTACCAGCGGATCGGCGGCACCGGGACGGCGGTGCGCTCGTCCAGGATCCGCATCAGCCGGTACTGCTCCTCGAACCGCGGCTCGGGGAAGATCTGGTACTTCTCCGGGGCGACCCGCGCGACGAGCGGCTCGCGTCTCGGCCCGCCGCCGCCGTCCCACTCGGCCTCGAAGAGCAGGGTCTCGTTGGAGAAGCCGCTGGTCTGCGGGGTCTCCACGTGCGGGATGCGGACCCCGGGCAGATGGCCGTCCAGCCACCGCGTGAGGGCCCGCCGGGTGATCTCGGGGTCGCGCTGGTCGGGAACGGGCATCGCACCGCCTCCTTGCCGTGCCTGCTGGCCGGGGTCGCGCCCGAATTAGAACGTGTTCTATCAACGGTCCGGGGGGTGGTCAATGGGCGGGGACGCACCCGTGAAAAAATCGCCGGATGCGCCTCACCAAGCTCGGACACGCGTGCGTGCAGCTCACCGAGGACGACCGCACGATCGTCATCGACCCCGGCTCGTTCAGCGAGGCCGGGGACGCGCTGGCCGCCGCCGACGCCGTACTGATCACCCACGAGCACTTCGACCACTTCGACCCCGACGCGCTGCGCGCCGCGATGGCCGAGCGCCCCGAGCTGGAGGCGTGGACGTCCCGCGCCGTGGCCGAGAACCTCGCCGACCTCGGCGGACGCGTCCACCAGGTCGGCCACGGCGACGCCGTCACGATCGCCGGTTTCGACGTCCACGTCTACGGCGAGGACCACGAGCTCATGCACCCCGACCTGCCGCCCGTCCCGAACGTCGGGTTCCTGGTCGACGGCGAGGTCTTCCACCCGGGCGACGCGCTGACCGTCCCGGCCGAGCCCGTCCCGACGCTGTGCCTGCCCGGCAACGCGCCCTGGATGCGCGCCCTCGACCTGTACGAGTACACGCGCGAGGTCCGCCCGGGGCGCGCCTTCGCCATCCACGACGGGCTGCTGAACGACATCGGCCTCCAGGTGATGGAACGCGTCCTCACCAGTGCCGGCGACGAACTCGGCAAGGAGTTCGTGCGCCTCACTCCCGGCACCTCAGTGGACCTGGCCGCCAAGTGAACGCCTCCCCCCGCGTCCCCCCGGCCGCCGAGCCGGCGGCCGGCGAGCGCGCCGGCTCCTCCGAGTACGCAGCGGGCCTCCCCGCGCCACGCTCCATCCAGGCCGTGTTCTTCGACATCGGCGAGACCCTCGTCAACGAGGGCGAGATCTACGGGCGCTGGGCCGACTGGCTCGGCGTGCCCAGGCACACCTTCCTCACCAAGCTCGGCGCGCTGCTCGCGACCGGCGGCGACCACACGGACCTGTTCGCGTACTTCCGGCCGGGGTTCGACCTGGAAGAGGAGGAGCGGCGCCGCGCGGAGGCGGGCGTCCCGAACGGGTTCGGACCGGACGACCTCTACCCCGACGCGCGGGCGTGCCTGTCGGGCCTGCGCGACCAGGGCCTGTACGTCGGGATCGCGGGCAACCAGCCGGTCCAGGCGGCCGAGCAGATGGCGGAGCTGGCCCTGGACGCGGACGTCGTCGGCATCTCGGACGTGTGGGGCGTCAGCAAGCCGTCCCACGAGTTCTTCGAGCGCTGCGCCCAGCTCGCCGACGTGCTGCCCGACCGCGTCCTGTACGTGGGGGACCGCATCGACAACGACGTCCGGCCCGCCCTGGCGTTCGGGATGCGGGCGGCGTTCCTGCGCCGCGGCCCGTGGGGCAACATCCAGAAGGACGACGAAGCGCTCGGCGAGTGCCTGTTCGTGCTCGACGACCTCGCCGCCCTGCCGAGCCTGGTCGCCGAGCACAACGCCGGCCGGCCCGCCGCCCCCTAGGGGACGTCCCGTACTCCTGAGGTAGCAGCGGGGAACAGGCCGCGAGAGCGATGTGAGGTCGCCTGCCCGGTTCGTAGCGTGAGAGACGTGGCCGCGAAGACCGCGGCCGCGTTCACCGCTCGACGAATCGGGGAGAGAAGAACCCATGAACGGCCTCTATCGTCCGCGCCGCGACCGCGTCATCGCCGGGGTCTGCGCCGGCCTCGCGCGCCGGTTCGGCATGACCCCGTGGACCGTCCGGATCCTGTTCCTGCTCTCGTGCCTGCTGCCCGGCCCGCAGTTCGTCGTCTACCTGGTCCTCTGGGTCATGATGCCGAACGAGGACCGCCACATGGCCGGCGCCCGCTGACTCAAGATCAACGATTGCGCTCGACCGGGGCCGCCCGGGGGTGTTAGATCGGGGCACCAGCATTCCCGTGGGGAGGAGCCGCGGTGCCTGACGAGGCTCCGGGTCCCGGCCGGACGGGCCGGGCCCTGGACGACGCCGCCGCGCGGGAGGCAGACCACGCGGCGCGACTGCTCGGGTACCTGCGCGATCTGGCGCGGGCCCGGCGGCGCCCCTCGCGCGACCTCGCCGACCACGACCACGTCCACTGGCTCGCCGGACTGCCCGGCGACGTCTACGTCGAGGCCGACGCCGGGCCCGGCGAGGTGCTGTTCAGCATCCCGGTCATCCCGCTGACGCCGCCGGTCGTGCTGGAGGAGTTCGACGGCTGGCTCGCCCTGCGCACCTGGTACCGCGTCCTGCGCGAGCTCGCCGGCGAGGAAGCGGTCCTCGCGACGGGCCTGCTGTCGTGGCGGCCCGCCGTCCACGACCACCTGCTGAGCACGCCCGTCCGGATCGTCCTGGACGAGCGGACCGAACGCGTCGACGTCGTCCTCACCGGGCACACGACCCTGCGCGACCGGGAACTGCTGTCCGGGCACCCCGGCTTCCGGCCCGCCGACTGGATCGCCGACGCCGTCCAGGCCGGGCAGGGCTTCGGGCTCAACGCCTCCGTCGGGGACGTCCTGCGCAAATGGTGCCAGGTCGCGCTGACGAGCCCCGCCGACTACCGCGAGGACTGGACGCCCGACGCCGACGCCGCCTCGCCCGTCCCCCGGCTGCGCCTCGCGCCCGCCCTCGTCGTCCGCCCGGCGGGCCGCGAGGCCGTCGCCGACCACCACGCCAGGCTCCTGAGCCTGCTGCCGCGCGGCGTCCCCGAGGGGGTCGCGCGGTTCGTCTCGCCCGAGCTGAAGCCCCAGGTCATGCACCTACCGGAGCGGGCACCGGAGACCGTCCCCGACCTGCTGGCCGGGCTGCTGGCGCGGGGCCGCCGGGTGCTCGTCGCCACGTCCGGCCCGGCCGCGTCCGCCGCCCTGCGCGGCGCGCTCCCGCCCGGCCTCGCCGCCCTCACCGCCACCGACGCGGCCATGGCCGCCCGCGTGACCGAGGCGGTCCGCGCCGGGGGCGAACCCGACCTCGACGCCCTCGCCGAGCGCGAGGAGGCCGCCGCCCTGCGGGTCGCCGAGATCACCGAGCGCCTGCGCGGCGGCGGGCCGGCGGAGCCGCCGCCCGACCTGCGCGGCGAGGAGCCCGAGCTGTCGTGGATGCCGGTCCGGCCCGACCTGCCGCCGGGCCCGCCGATCTCCCGCTCCGAGGCCGCCGAACTGGTCGTCCTCCTCGCGGAGGAGACCGCCGAACGCAAGGCCCGCACCGAGCAGCGGGACGTCGACCCGGGCGCGCTGCCGAGCGCCGCCTACGTCCGCACCCTGATCGAGGCGGAGGCCGCCGCCGCCGAGCGCGCCGAGCGGTCCAGGACCGAGCTGTCGCAGCTCCTGCGCGACAGCGACGTCACCCTCCTCGCCCGCCTCGACGGGGACGCCTCCGTCGTCGCCGCCGCGCTCCGCGACCTCGGCCTGGAAGGCCACCCGGGCGGCTGGAACCCCTCCGACCTCGCCGTCCGCGCCCTCGGCGACGCCCTCGCCGAGCGGCGCCCCCTCATCTGGGCCCGCGTCGTGGAGATGACGGCCCGCGCGCAGTGGGCCGAGCGCGCCCTCGGCGAGCTGAGCGGCCACCGCGTCGAGCTGCCCGCCGACGCCGACCTGCGCGGCCTCGCCGCCGCCGCCCAGGACCTGCGCGCCTACCTGGCCGACGGCGGCGTCCTCAAGCGCGGCCCGCTGCGGTCCGCCGCCCAGCGCCAGGCCGAGCCCCTCCTCGCCACGGTCAGGGTGGACGGCGCGGCGCCGACCACGCCGGAGCTGCTCGACATCGCCCACACCGACCTCATGGTGCGGATCACCTGCCGGGAGCTGCAGTACGTGTGGGAGGCCGCCGGCATCTCCTTCCCCGCCGACCTGCCGCCCGGCGAGCGCGTCGCCCGCTTCGTCCGCGCGCACGCCCGGCTCGCCCGCGTCCGCGACGCGATGACCGCCCTGGACTCGACGCGGCGGCTCCTCGAACGCTCCGGCTTCCGCGTCCCGCTCGTCCACCCGATCCAGTGGCACGACTACGCCGCGGCCCTGCGCAACGCCCTCGAAGGGCTCGGCGTCAGCCGCGCCACCGCCGACCTGGAAGCCCTCCGCGACTCGATCGGCCCCGTCGACGCCGACGATCCCCCCGAGCTCGGCGCCGCGCTCGCGGCCGTCGACGCCCGCGACGCCGCCGCCTACGGCCGCGCCCTCGGCGCCCTCGCCGAGGCCCGGCACGAGCGCTCCCGGCAGATCCGCTGCGAGGAACTGGTCGCCCGCGTCCGCGCCGTCCACCCCGACCTCGCCCACCTGATGATCGCCACCGACGGCGACGACGTCTGGCACGACCGCGCCCGCCGCTGGGACGACGCCTGGACGTGGGCCCGCCGCCGCGCGGCCTCCACCGGACCCGCCGCCGCGGACCGCCTCCGCGACGCCCTCGCCGAGGCCGAGGGCGCCCTGCGCGAGGCCCGCGCCGACCTCACCGCCGCCCGCGCCGCCGCGTCCGCCCTCGCCCGCTCCGGATCCGACATCGTCCCCGCGTGGATCCTGCCGCTGTGGCGCGTCCCGGACGTCCTCCCGCCCGCTCCGGACGACTTCGACGTCGTCATCGTGGACGGCGAGCACGAGGCCGGCGCCGAGGCCCTCTTCGTCCTCTGGCACGCGCCCCGCACCATCCTCGTCGGCCCGTCCGGCCCCGACCTCCCCCCTCCCGAGGGCCCGCCGCCGAGCCCCCGCCTCCCGTCCCACCTGCACGAAGCCATAACCCCCACCACCACGCTCTTCACCGCCCTCACCACTCCAGGCACCCCGCCTCCTCCCGCTGCGCGCCCCCTGTCCGAGCGCCCGGACGTGACCCAACGGGACCTCCCGATCCAGCCCCCGCGCCCGGAAGCGACGCGAGAGGACCTCCGGTCACGGCCGCCCGCCGCCGTCCCGCCCGAGGCTCCGCGGAAGGAAGCAGGAACGAGGCCGCGCGACCCGCGCCCGCTGGAACGACCGAGAGAACCGCGTCCCGGCCCCGGTCTGGGGGGCCGTGACCCGCGCGCGGGGGAGCGGCCGGACGTGACGCAGCGGGACGTGCGCGCTCGACCGCCTGCGCGTCCCGGCACCGGCGCGTCCGGGCAAGGCGCACCGCCCCGACGTCTGGACGCGCCCCGGCGAGACCCGCAGGACCAGGGCCGGCCGGGCGGGCGCGGCGGCAGCCTTCCGCCCCGGCGCCTGGACGCCATGAGGTGGGACGAGCCCGCCCAGGAGCCGGGCGCCCAGGCCACGGGCCCCAACCCGCGCGTCCCGGAGGCCGGGCACGCCCCGCCTCCCGGCCGCCCGGACATCCCCGCGCTCTGGGGCAGACCCGGCCCGCTGCCGAACCCCTCACAGAGCCCGAAGCCGCCCCAGCAGGCCCACCCCCCAGAACAAGCCCAACCCCGCCCGCAGAGGGAAACCACGGCGGAAACACGACCCCCACAACCGGGCACACCTCGCACACAAGAGACCGGCCCCTCAGAGAAGCAGCGCCCCCAGCACCCGCCCCTCAGCCCGCAACAGGAGCAGCCCCGCTCGCGGACGGAGCCCTCACAGCCGCAGCGGCCACGACAGCCGCACCCCCGCTCGCAGGCGGAGATCCCGCCGCAATCAGAACCCGCGCAGCAACAGGAGCAGCCCCGCTCGCGGACGGAGTCCTCGCAGCCGCAGCCCCGCTTGCAGGCGGAGGTCCCTCCGCAGTCCGAGCCTGCGCAGCAGCATCGGCCGCAACCAGCGGCGCATCGTTCGCAGGCGGAGGTTTCCTCGCAGCCAGAATCCGCGCAGGAGCAGCGTCCGCAACCTGCGCAGCCTCGTTCGCGGGGGGAGGGTTCGGCGCGGGCGGAAGACGCGCGGCCTGCTGCGCAGGAGGCGGAAGGTGCGGCGCAGCGGCGGTCGGTCGGGGAGACGCGGGTTCGGCGGGGGCGGTCGATCGCGTCCTACAAGCGGCCCGAGCTGGTCGAGATCGTGGGGCACGTCGCCGAGCTCGAACCGGATCTGACCGACGACCAGATCGTCGAGCTGGTCACCCGGCTCCTCGGGTGCCCGGAGGACGAGGCGCTGCTCGTCGGGGCCCGCCTCCGGTACGCGGTGGAGGTGTACCGGGAGGGCGCCGGGTAGCGCTCACCGGCTCGCCCGGCGGCGGGCGCGGTGGGCGGCGACGGTCGTGCGGCTCGCGCAGGCGTTCGAGCAGAACCGGCGGCTGCGGTTGCGTGACTCGTCCACGTAGAAGCGGGCGCAGCCGTCCGCGCGGCAGCGGCCCACGGTGACGTCGGGGTCCCCGCACAGGACGTGGGCGAGGGCGGCGGCGCAGCTTCGGCCGAGCCAGTGGACGCCGTCCTCGCCGTCGCGGGCGAAGTGCAGGTGCGGGCCGTCGCCGTCGTGCTCGGCGACGCGCATCGCGGGCGGGAAACGGTCCAGGAGGAGGTTGACCGGGAGGGGCGGCCCGCCGTCGGCGACGGCCGCGACCGCGTCGCGCAGGGCCGGGAGGAGGTCCCCCGGGTCGTCCGGTTCCACCACGTCGTGCTGCTGGAAGAACTCCCGCCGCAGCTCACTGGGCTCGTCCCCGTTGACCAGCTCGACCGCGAGCCGGGTCAGGTTGCCGATGTAGGCAACGTAACGCACATCACCACCTACCTTCCCGGCTCGATGATACGGGCCCAATTGCGGAATAGAGCATTCCGTTCTGGTAGGCTGGCGGTATGACGCGGACACTGGATCACCGGACGCTGAACCGGGCGGCGCTTGAGCGGCAGCTGCTCCTGGAGCGCTCCGGCATGCCCCTCCTGGAAGCGGTCGAACGGCTCGTCGCCATCCAGGCCCAGGAGACCAACATGCCGTACATCGGACTCTGGACGCGGCTGGAGGGCTTCCGCCGAGACGACCTCACCGGCCTGCTCTACGACCGGTCCGCCGTGCGCAGCACGATCCTTCGGGGGACGCAGCACCTGGCGTCCGCCGCCGACTTCCTGTGGGTGCGCCCCCTCGTCCAGGAGAGCGTCCTGCGCGGACGCCAGGCGGCCTTCGGCAGCGCCACCCGGGACTGGGACCTGGACGGGCTCGCCGCCGAGGCGCGCAGGCTCCTGCGGGGGCGGACCCTCACCCGCCCGCAGCTCGCCCGCGCCCTCGCCGAGCGCTGGCCCGACCGCGACCTCCAGGCGCTCGGCTGGTCGGCGCAGGCGCTGGTCTCCGTCGTCCATCCGCCGCCCAGCGGGACGTGGAACACCGGCGGCGCGACGCCGTTCGCCCTGGCGGAGGAGTGGATCGGCCGCCCGCTCTCCCCGGAGTCGCCGGAGCGGCTGATCCGCCGCTACCTGGCCGCGTTCGGCCCGGCCTCCGTCAAGGACTTCCAGATGTGGTCCGGGCTGCGCCGCATGGACGCCGCCTTCAAGGAGCTCCGCCCGTCCCTGCGGACCTACCGGGACGAGAGCGGCGCGGAGCTCTTCGACCTTCCCGGCATGCCGCTCCCGGACGCCGACGCCCCCGCGCCCGTCCGCTTCCTCCCGGCCTTCGACAACCTGATCCTCGCCTACGCCGACCGGAGCCGCATGATGACGGACGAGCAGCGCAAGGCCGTGTGCGTGGGAGCCGTCACCAAGCCGACCGTCCTCGTCGACGGGCGGGTCCACGGCACCTGGACGCTCAAGCACGACCGGAAGGCGGCCCGCGCCGAGCTGACCGTGGACCTGCTCGCGCCCCTCCCCGACGAGGAGCCGGTCCGGGAGGAGGCGGCCCGCCTCCTGGCGTTCGCCGCCGCCGACGCCGACCACGTCCTGCGCTTCGCGCGGTGAGCTCACCGGACGTCAGGTGATCGGCATGGTGACCGCGAGGGGCCAGGCCAGCAGGACGCCGCCGACGAGCGCGGTCGCCCACGCCGGGGCCCGGATCGAGCGCAGCGCCGCCGCCTGGACGCCCTGCCAGGCCAGGAGTCCGGCGATCAGCGGCGACACCAGCAGCACGAACGGCGAGACGGCCCCGACGAGCGCGGCCGCGAGGAGGGCGGCCAGCGCGGACGTCGCCGCCCAGGCGTGCACGCCGATGGCGGTCAGCCGATCATGCCCGGCGCACAGCGCCTCGACCCCCAGGCAGTACAGGGCGGTGCCCGCGGTGATCGGGACGAGCGTCCACACCCGCGGGCCCACCGGCACCGCGTGCGCCCACCCCAGCTGGGCCGGGACAGCGAACGACACCACGGTCAAGGCGACGAGGACGGCCGCCGCCGCCACCGTCCGCGCCCGGGGCCGGCCCCCGAGGAAACCGGGATCCCTCGCGCAGACGAGCGCCACCACGCCGGCGACGCCGAAGAACCCGGCGAGCGGACCGGCCACCGCGAGCGGCAACCGGAAGACCCCCATCACGGGCACCGCGACCCCGGCCGCGAACGCCGCCGCGAGCAGCGCGAACCGCACCGGGACGCGGCGGCGCGCCTCGCGGGCGTCCGAGGGCCGCCCGAGCAGCGCCGAGGCGATCGCCCCGAAGGTCAGCACGGCCGCGAGGTGAAGCAGCAGCGCCGACCCCGCCCGCTGGACGGCGCGCACGTCGGAGACCGGAGCCGAGTGCCGCCCGAACGCCGCGTCGAACCAGGCGCCGGTCTCGCGATGGGTGCGCGGGCTGAACAGCACGCCGACGTGCTCGACACCGCCGACGATGACGGCCCGTCGCGCCGTCCCGTCGCGCGGATCGCCGTAGGTCGCGCCGGGCCGCCCCTCCGGGTGGACGGCGTGCAGCGCTTGGACGGCGCCGTCCCGATACGCGGGGAACTCCAGGCCGCCGGCGACCAGCAGCACGTTCCGCGCGGACGCCGGCACCGCCATCGACCCCTGCGAGATCGCGACCGTCGCCCCGACGGACGGATGCGCCGCGCCGTAGCGGATGACCGCGGCGGCTCCCAGCGAGTGCCCGACGAGTCCGATGTGCTCCCCGTCCACCCCCGGCACGGCCCGCAGGCACGTGACGGCGACGTCCACGTCACGGTCGAGCCGGGCATCGGCGGCAGGGCCGTCCCCGTTCCCGGGGAGCCGCCGCGTGCTGGCACCGTGCCCCGCGAGGTCGACGAGCGCCACCGCGTACCCGCGCCGGGCCAGCGTGTCGGCGAACCCGCGCATCAGGCGCCCGCTTGCTCCGAGCCCGTGCGCCACCACGACACCCGGCGCCCGCCCGGACGCCCCGGCCTGCCGCACGATCTCGACCGGCACCCCGTCCACCACCACGGCCCGCCGCCGGAGCCCGGCGTCCGCCGCCAGCACCCCCACACCCCCGACGACGGCGCACACCACCCCCACCACCACCGCCACGATCCTGATGGAGGTCAGGCCGCCGCGTCCTCTCCCACAGTGATCGTGAAGGTGGTGTTCATGGCCCTGGCTATGCGGTCCAGCATCGCGAGGGTGGGAATTCCGCCACCCCCTTCGAGCCGCGAGAGCGCGGGCTGGGTGATGCCGGCGCGCTCGGCGACGACCGCCTGCGTGAGCCCGAGGCGGAGTCGGCGTTCGTGCACCATGTCACCGAGGCGGAGGTCGAGCCCCGCCTGCTCGTACTCGGGATGGGCCGCGGTCTCCTCCCGCAGTCGCTTCGCGCGGTAGGCCCGCCACCCGCTATGCCCGGCCATCACTCGCTCCTTTCATAGACGTGCCCTGTGGGTGCCAAGTGGGACGACTCGCAGATTCTTCGCATGAAGACCGCCCTTTCGACATCCTGCGGCTGGGAGCCATTGCGAACCTTCTGGAAAGCCGTCAGCAACACGATGAGGCGTCCGCGGGCCGTCGGCAGCCAGTAGGTGATCCGCCACGTGGTGTCCTCCAAGTGAAGACGCAACTCACGAACGCCGGCTCGTAACGCTCGGGTGTGGTTGCCGTCGAGAAGGTCTCCACGGTCCACAAGGTAGTCGTCCACGTTCCGCATGACGCGCTGGTACTGGACGAAGGTCAGAGTGTCCAGCCACGCGACGACCTCGGGTTCCATCTCGATCTCGAACATACCCTCCAAGGTATATTTCATTGATGGTATGTCGTCGCCGTTCGCAATGTCCAGGCCGCACGGGCAATGAATCGAGCGCGCGTGTCAGAGGTTGTCTGTACAAATGTGTGCGTGACGGAATGGGGCGATGAGGCGCTGGCGCGGTTGCGGGCGGCGGCGCACCAGGGGTTCGGGGAGGCCGAGCTGCTCCGGGGCCGTCCGCTGGCTCCCGTGCTCCAGTACGCCGGGGACGTCCTCGTCGCGGCCCTGGAGCAGGGGCGCGACGCGCGGTCCCTCGCCCTCGCGTGCCTGGAGGAGCTGAACGAGCGCGACCTGCCCGGCGACGCCGAGCTGGCGGACGAGCTCGCCGCCGCCCTGGGCGTGGGGGCGCCGACCGGGCTGGCTCCGCTTCCCGTCGACCTGGGGGCGGTCGCCGCGGCGATGGAGGACGGCTTCCAGGTGCTCGATCCCGAGCGCGGGGACGTGCTCCCGGCCGACGAGGCGGAGGGGCTGCCCGTTCCGCCGGGCGTCCTGCCCGAGGGGGAGGACGCCCGGCGGGGAGCGGCACGGGCGTGGCTCGCGGGGCAGGGGTTCCGGCCCGTCCCGCGCGGCCTCTAGGAGCCGGGGCGCTGGCGGGGTTCGCCTCCGCGCAGGGCCGGATGAGCCTGGTGGCGGCGCTCGCGTGGACGACGGCCGGCAGTGTGGCCGGGGCGCTGGCCCTGTACGGGATCGGGGCGCTGATCGGGCGGGACCGGATCCGCGCGATGGTGGCCCGGCTGCCGCTGGTCAAGCTCGACGACCTGGACCGGACGGAGGCGTGGTTCGCCCGGCACGGCGCCAAGGCCGTGTTCTTCGGCCGGATGATCCCGATCTTCCGCAGCCTGATCTCCGTCCCGGCCGGGGTCGAGCGGATGAGGATGGCGACCTTCGTGCTGTACACCGCGCTCGGCAGCCTGCTGTGGAACACGGTGTTCGTGCTGGCCGGGTACGGGCTCGGGGACAACTGGCGGACCGTGGAGGAGTACGTCGGCGTCTACTCCAAGGCCGTGGTCGCGCTGGTCGGGCTGGCGGCGGTGGCGTTCGTCGCCGTACGTATCGTGAAGTCCCGCCGGTCCGCGCGGCCTGGGCCGGGGGCCCATCGAGCGGAGGCGAGCGGGAATCGGCGAGCGGAGGCGGGCGGGAGCCGTCGAGCGGAGGCGAGAGAGCTCACACGTGATCGCAACTTTTGAGGTGCCGCGCGGCGGGCCGCGCGCGGCGGCGCGGGCCGCGGCGGGCCTGCTGCTCGGCGCGGTCACGGCCGCGGCGGAGCTGGTGCTGCTGGCGGTGGCGGCGATCCTGATGGCGTACTCGATGGCGTTCTCGCGCGGGCGCCGGAAGGTGCCCGCGGCCGTCGCGGACGGCGCCGAGCTCCTGGCCGAGCTGGAGCTCTGGAGGCTCCGGGCGTTCCTCGGCGAGGACCGGGCGGTCCGGTACGGCCCGCTGAAGGCGCTCGCGTACCTGGTGCTGCGGGTGCCGGTGGGGCTGCTCGGCGGTGTGATCCTGCTGCTGCTCGCCTACGGGGCGGCGGCCGCGGTCCGGCTGGCGGTGGGCTGGTGGATCACGGGCGACCATCTGGACGGCATCCCGCCGACCTGGTGGATCGTCCTCTACACGGCCGTCGCGGGCGTGGTGCTGCTCTTCCTCGCCGTCCAGGGCCTGGTCGGGGTCGCGGCGATGGAGCGGAGCGTGGCCAGGCGCTGCCTCGGGCCGAGCCCGCTGGAGGAGTACGAGCGCCGCATCGCGCAGCTGTCGGTGACGCGGGCCCAGGTGGTGGACGCGGTGGACGACGAGCGCCGCCGCATCGAGCGCGACCTGCACGACGGCGTCCAGCAGCGGCTCGTGGCGCTCGGCATGCTGATCGGGCGGGCCCGCCGCGCCGGCGACGGGGAGCGGGCGGCCGAGCTGCTGAGGCAGGCCCACGAGGAGTCGCAGCGGGCGCTGGCGGACCTGCGGGAGGTCACCTGGCGGGTCTACCCGGCCGCGCTGGACGGCGAGGGCCTGCGGGCGGCGCTGGAGACCGTGGCCGAGCGGTCCGCGCTGCCGGTGGCGATCGAGTACGACGTCCCCGGCAGGCCCCCGCACGCGGTCGAGACGGCGGCCTACTTCGTCGTCTGCGAGGCCGTCACGAACGCCGCGAAGCACTCCGGCGCCGCGTCCGTGCGGGTGGCCGTGGCGGGATCGGCGACAATGATCGGCGTGCGCATCGAGGACGACGGGGACGGGGGAGCCGACCCGGGCGGCGGCGGGCTCGCCGGGCTGGCCCGCCGGGTCGCCGCGCTGGACGGGACGTTCTCCGTGGACAGCCCGCGCGGCGGCCCGACCGTGATCACCGCGGAGCTGCCGTGCGGGTGATGCTGGCGGAGGACTCCACGCTGCTGCGCGAGGGCCTGGTACGGCTGCTCGCCGAGGAGGGCCACCGGGTGGAGGCGGCGGTCGGCGACGGCGACGCGCTGATCGCGGCGGTGGCCGCCGGCCCGCCCGACGTCGTGGTGGTCGACGTCCGGATGCCGCCCAGCCACACCGACGAGGGGCTGCGCGCCGCCCTGGAGATCCGGCGGCGCTGGCCGGGCGTCGGGGTGCTCGTGCTGTCGCAGTACGTGGAGAAGCGCTACGCCGCCGAGCTGATCACGGCGGACACCGCGGGCGTCGGCTACCTGCTGAAGGACCGGGTCGCGCAGGTCGACGAGTTCCTCGACGCCCTGGAGCGCGTCGGAGCGGGCGGTGCGGCGTTCGACCCGGAGGTGGTGCGCCGGCTGCTGGCCGCGCACGGCGCGCAGGGCGACCCGCTGGCGCGCCTGACCCCGCGCGAGCGGGACGTCCTCGACACGATGGCGCAGGGGCACACCAACGCCTCGATCGCCGCGCACCTCCACATCTCGCAGAGCGCCGTCGAGAAGCACGTCAACGCCATCTTCGACAAGCTCGACCTGTCGCACGCGACGGGGTACAGCCGCCGGGTCCTGGCCGTCCTGCGGTACCTGGGCTCCTGACGGCGCCTACCCGATCCCCTCGGCGATCCGCAGCGCCATCGCCATGATGGTGAGCTGCGGGTTCACCTCGGGGCAGGTCGGCAGGACCGACGCGTCGGCCACGTGCACGCCCCGCACGCCGCGCAGCCGCCCGGCCGGGTCGACCGGCGCCCGCGCGGCGTCGGCGCCGAGCCTCGCGGTCCCGGTCGGGTGGAACCCGGCCAGGTGCAGGTCGCCGGCGGAGGCCATGGCCGCGGCGCGCGTGAGCTCGGCCTCGTCGCGGGCGACCGGGTGGCGGGGCAGGCCGGTGAGGACCTCCTCGGCGCCGGCCGCGAACAGGATCCGGCCCATCGCGACGAGCGCCCGCCGCAGCCGGGCCGCGTCCTCCCGGGCGAGGTCGTAGCGGACGAGCGCGCGGTGCCGGGCGCCGTGCACGCGGCCCGAGGGGGCGTCGGCGATCATCGCGCCGAGCACGGCGAGGCGGTCGGCGTCCCGCAGCGCGCGGCGCAGCGCCCGTCCCGCGCCCGGCAGCGGGAACGAGCTCATGCCGGGCGGGCTCGCGGTCGCCTCGATGAGGATCCCGTCGCCGTGCAGTTCCTCGACGCCGACGCTCTGCATCACCCCCGACCAGGACACGACGGGCTCGGCGAACCGCCCGGCGATGTTCGTCGCGGGATGGACGGCCATGCCGCGTCCCAGCTCGGGATGCGCGCCGATGCCCGACCGCCTCAGCAGCAGCGGTGTCTCCAGGGCGCCGGCCGCGACGACGACGCGGGGCGTGAGGATCTCGAAGGCCGTGCCGTCCGGGCGGCGCGCGCGCACGCCGGTGGCCGTGCCGCGCTCGACGAGGACGCGTTCGACGCGGGCCCGGGAGACGATCCGCGCCCCCGCCTCGCAGGCCTGGGGGAGCGCGTTCAGATGGACGCCGTGCTTGGCGTTGTGCGGGCAGCCGGCGGCGCACTGCCCGCTGCCCACGCAGCCGGGCGCGTTGCGGCGCAGCGGCCCGGCGCGCCAGCCGAGGCGCTCGGCGCCCTCCAGCGCGAGCAGCCCGTTGCGGCCGAGGGGCCCGAGCGGCTGCCGCGCGACCCGCAGCGTGGCCTCGACCTCGTCGAGGTGGTCGCCGAAGCCCCCGACCTGGACGCCGAGCGCCGCCCACCGCCGCAGGACGCGGTCCGGCGTCCGGTAGCAGGTCCCGCTGTTGACGACGGTCGTCCCGCCGACCGCGCGGCCCTGGGGCAGCAGCACCGGGGGGCGGCCGAGCGCGACGGTGGAGCCGCCGTCCCGGTACAGGTCGAGGAACCGGTCGAGCGGCGGCCGGTCGCGGAACTCGGCGACGGTGAACCGCCGGCCCTCCTCCAGGACGACGACCGACATGCCGCGCCGGGCGAGGGTCCGCGCCGCCATCGCGCCGCCCGCGCCCGAGCCGATCACGACGGCGTCGGCGGTCGCGCAGGCGGGCCAGCCGTCCGAGGGCGTGCAGTCCAGCGGCGCGTCGGGGCGCGGGTCGCCGGAGGTCCGGGGGAGCGGCAGCAGCTCGGTGCCGGCGGCGAGCAGCAGCGGGATCTTCAGCGCCTCCACGAGCCGCGCCGCCGGTTCGCGGGACGTCAGCAGGGCGCAGAACGCGTCGCGGCGGTCGGGGTCCAGAGCGTCAAGCGGGTGACCGGTGGCGAGCCGGGACAGCGCGTCCAGGGCGCCCGCGCCCGCGCGCAGGCCGAGCCGCGCGGGGGCCGGGAGCGCCCGGCCGATGGCCTCCGCGCGGGCGGACACCCGCGCCAGGTCGCCGGCGTCCTCGATGCCGAGCAGCGCGGCGACCGTGCCGGTCATCGCGCTCACCGCAGCCCCACCTCCGCGTGGCCGGTGCCGTCCAGCCGCCATTCGCGCTCGGTCTCCCAGCCGCGTCCCGCCCGCCGGGCCAGCGCGATCCGGACGTCGGCGCGCTCGGAGTTGTGGCAGACGGCCGGGGCGCCGTCCGGGTCGGCGTAGTCGACCGCGACGGTCTCCCCGGGCGGCAGCGCCACGCGCACGTGGAGGCGCCGGTCGCCGATGCGGCCGTGGACCGTCCAGACCGGCAGGCCGATGCGGGCGCGCAGCCGCAGCGCCGCGAGCAGCGGGTCGCCGGCGGCCAGGTCGGCGCCGTCCACCCGGAGCCGGACGAACGGCAGCGGGGGGAGCCGGTCCAGCCCCGGGCGCGTCGACACCGCCGCCACGATCTCGCACACGTCGCCGCCGCCGAGGTCGGCGTGCAGCCACGCCCAGCGCCGCGCGTTCCCGTGCCCGTAGACGCGGGCGGACGCGCCGGGCGCGGCGGCCAGGTCGAGGACGCGGTCGCCGAACCGCACCACGCCGTCGTACGCCGCGGCGGGCTTCGGGACGATCTGCGCGGCGGGCAGGAGCTCCGACTCCCACGCCCAGCGCGGGAACGTGTAGAGCGGCGCTCCGCCTCCCGACTCGCGCAGGTCCCAGGCGACGGCCCCGGCCGTGCCGGTGAGCCGCCCGCCGGTCTGCTCGACGGGCCCGGCGGCGAACACGGCGTCCTCCGGGGCGCTCCACTGCTCCGGGCCGAACCGCCCGAGCACCGGCGCCTCGCCGGGCGGGAAGACGGCGGCCCAGCCGTGCGCCCGGGCGGCGCCCGCGTCCGCCGCGCCCCTGTCCGGCGCGACCAGCTCATGGTGGATCCAGACGCCGGTCCCGGTCGCCGGGTCGGTCAGCGTCGTGTACCAGACCTCCAGTCGCCCCGCCTGCCCGCGCCAGCGCGACCGCAGGGGATCGGGGCCGGGGAAGCGGAAGCCGCCGAGGAAGCGGGCGAGGTCCCGGCGCAGGTGGAAGCGCAGCCGCGCCTCACCCACCACGGTCCCGTCCTCGCCGGTCACCGTGAGCGGCAGGAACGTCATCGACCGGACGGGGCGCCGCGCGCTGACGGTCTTCCAGCCGTCCAGGCGCAGCCGGCGTCCGTCGACGGCGGTGAAGCCCAGCGTGTAGCGGATCCGGCGCGCCGCGATGGGCGCCACCCGCAGCCGCCCGGACGCCGCCGGGTCGTCCGCCCAGCCCGGCACGTGGACGCGTCCGGTCAGCGCCCCCTCCGCGTCGCCCCAGGGGCGCAGGACGCCCGGCAGGTCGGCGGTCAGCTCCAGCCGCATCGGGCGGTCGCGGTCCTCCCCGGCGAGCCGCAGCGACCCCTCCATGACCTCGGCGAAGACCGTGCGCCGCGCGCTCATCGCAGGCCCCGCATGACCGACTCGGTCTCGGTGAAGTACGCGCCCGCCGCCTCGCGCGCCCGCGCGGCGTCGCCGTCGCACAGGGCGTCGACCAGGGGGGCGAGCCGGTCCGCGGCCGCCGCCGGGTCGGCGAAGGCGTGCGTGAAGCCCTCCCGGACGGCGAGGTAGGCGTTCAGCAGGGCGTTGACCATGAACCCGTAGACCCGGTTGCCGGTGGCCGCCGCGATGACCCGGTGGACCTCGCACTCGGCCAGCTGGGCCTCGTCGGCTCCGGCGGCGTCCCCGACCCGCGCGGCCAGCTCCCGGAGCCGGGCCCGCTGCTCGGCGGTCGCGTGGATCGCCGCCTTGGCCGCGACCTGCGCGCCGACCTCGCGCCGCACCTCGAAGATCTCCGCCATCCAGGCCGTGCCGACGGTGCTGACCAGCATCGGCAGCAGTTCGGGCCCGCCCAGCCGCTCGTAGTCGCGGACACGCGTCCCCACGCCGTGCCGCGTCTCCAGCAGGCCGGCCTGCGCGAGCCGGACGATCGCGTGCTTGAGCGACGTCCGGGTGACCGCGTAGCCGGCGGCGAGGTCGCGCTCCGGCGGCAGGTAGGAGCCGGGCGGGTAGAGGCCGCCGAGCACGTCGTCGCGCAGCCGGTCGACGAGCGCGTCGACGACCGTGTCGCGGGGGATCGGGGAGGACGGCACCGATGACCTCCAGAGGATGAGTGGATGAGCCACTGGACCACGCTCGAGCTCCGCCGTCAAGACCGTGGCAGGGTGGGGGCATCACGAGAGGGGATGAGACATGGTCGGCACGCTCGACTGGGGACCCGCGAACGAACGGCGCGAACTGCTGGCGGCCCCGGTGGCCGCGGCGATCGGCGGCCTTCCCGGCGCGGAGGCCGCCGGGATCGACCCGGACCTCGCCGACACGGCGGCGTTCTGCGAGCGCTACGGCGTCCCCCTCGACGTCAGCGCCAACTGCGTGGTCGTCGCCGCCAAGCGCGGGGGCGAGGTCGCTCACGCCGCCTGCATGGTCCTCGCGACCGGCCGCGCCGACGTCAACGGCGTGGTCCGCAAGCACCTGGGCGCCCGAAAGGTCTCCTTCGCACCGATGGCCGACGCGACGTCCCTGACCGGCATGGAGTACGGCGGCATCACCCCGGTCGGCCTCCCCGCGGACTGGCCGATCCTCGTGGACGAGGCCGTCGCCGCCGCCCCGCACGTCGTCATCGGTAGCGGCCTGCGCAGATCGAAGATCCTCGTGCCGGGCAAGGCCCTCGCCGGGCTCCCCGGAGCGGAGGTCATCGCTCTGGCGCAGTAGGGGGAGGGCCGGGAAGCCGCTACCGTGCCGGGATGCCCTCGCCGATCCTGCGCCGCGCGCTCACCGAACCCGGGCTCCGTCCGCTGCCGGAGCGGGCCGCCCGCCTCCTGGAGGACCTCGACGCCCCGCCCCGGCTGGCCGCCCACCTGCGGGCCGTCCACGACGTGGCCGCCGACCTGGTCGACTGGGCGCGCGAGCGCCGTCCCGGACTCGCCGTGGACGCGGAGGCCGTCCTGTTCGGCGCCGCCACCCACGACATCGGCAAGGCGCTGCACCCGGCCGAGCTGTCCGGTCCCGGCGCCGAGCACGAGCGCGCCGGGCACGCGCTGCTCCGGGAGCGGGGCGTCGAGGAGCGGCTGGCGCGCTTCGCCCGCACCCACGCGTCCTGGAAGGACCCCAGCGCCGGCGTCGACGACCTGCTCGTCAGCCTCGCCGACGCGATCTGGAAGGGGCAGCGCATCACCGGTCTCGAACAGCGACTCGTGGAGGTGCTCGCCGCCGCGTCCGGCCAGGCGGAATGGGAGGCCTTCATGGACCTCGACGAGATCTGCGAGCGGATCGCCGCGGGGGCCGACCGGCGGCTGGCCTTCCAGTCCGCCTACCCCGTGGGCGGCGAGGTGGTCCACCACGTCGTGCGGCGGACGGGCAGGGCTCCCCGCGACGTCCGCGACGGCACGGCCGTCGGCGGGGCGCTGGACGCGCGCCCCCCGGTCAACGTGCCGCTGTACTACGGGGTTGTCGCGGTGCGGGGCGAGGCTGCCGCGGCGCCGGCGGTGGCCGGGCCGGTGGTCGTGCGGCCCGAGCCGGGCGAGGTCGAGCTGACCGCCGGGGACGGGCAGGTCACGGGCCGCTGGCGGTGCCCCGCGGAGGCGGTGCGGGTCGTCGTGGCGCGGGACGGCCAGGACGTCGCGGCGGGCCGGGACGGGTTCCGGGAGCGCGTCCCGAACGGGCGGACGCACCACTACCGGATCGCCGCCGTCTACCTCGACGCGTCCGGGCGCGAGGTCGTCACCGACGGGGTGCGGGCGTCGGCCACGCCGAGCGCGCCGCCCGAGCCGGTGTACGAGCTGGCCGCCGGGACCGACGCGGCCGACCCCGGGCTGGTGCGGGCCCGGTTCGCGCCGCCCGCGCACGGGACGGTGGAGCTGGTGCTCTGCCCGGGTCCTCCGCCGTGGCCGCGCAGCGCGCTCGTCCCCCTGGAGGAGGTGCGGCGGGAGACGCGGCGGCTCGCGTGCGCGCAGACGGAGGGCGGGCTCGCGGTGCGGCCGGGCGCCGGGGGGTGGCTGCTCGCGGTGACGGTCGCGGAGGGCACGGCCGCGATCGGCGCCTACCACCGGCATGTGAACCTGCCGCCGCCGCGCCGGCTGGTCGCCGAGCGGCGCGGCGCCTACGTGCACGTCGGGTTCGACTGGCCGCCCGACGTCGCGGAGGTCGAGGTCGCCTACCGGATCGGGCGGGCCGCCGGGGCGGAGGCCGCGCGGTCCGGCGACTCCGCGCACGTCCCGGTCCAGGCCGCGCAGAGCGTCACCCGGGCCGCCTACGACACCCAGGGCGGCATCCGGCTGCCCGTCCCCGAGGACGCGCCCGTCGAGCTGTCCGTCGCCGCGGCCGGGACGGTGGGCGGCGCGCGGATGACCGGGCCGCCGGCGACCGCGGAGGTCGCGGCGCGCACGGTCGTCCACTACGACGTGCTGCGGTCGGGTCCGCCGTGGCGGCGGACGCTGACGCTCCGGCTCCACTCGTCCCGCCCGCTGCGGGTGGCGCGGCTGTCGCTGGTGCTGCGCGCCGGGCGGGTGATGCCGCAGCGCGCCGCCGACGGCGAGACCCTCGGCGCGTGGGACGGGGTGCCCGTGCCGGGCGAGCTGTCGCTCGGCGCCCCGTCCGCGTCAGGCCCGTACTGGCTGCGCTGCTTCGCCGACGACGACGCCGTCGAGCTGAGCGATCCCCCCGTCCGCCGACTCCAGGTTTCCTGATGACGAGACCCCTGGCCCGGGTGGGAATCCCCGGCGTGCCGTCCCGGCAGGGCATCACCTGCCCCTACTGCTTCGCGTCCGTCGCTCCGCAGCGGATCCTGTTCCGGTGCCGGGGGCAGTCCGGGCGCCGGCAGGGCTGCGTCCCCGTCCTGGACGAGCGGCTGGCCGAGTACACCGGGTCGACGGCGGGGGCGTCGCTGCCGCCGGTGTTCGCCGCGCCCGGGCGCAAGGGCCGGGCCGACTGCCCCGGGTGCGGGGTGCCGACCGGGAACCGCGCCTGCCCCGAGTGCCACAACCCGCTGCCGTCGGCGTACTGCGACTCCCCCGGCCGGATCGTCGCGCTCGTCGGGGCGAAGAACGCCGGGAAGAGCACCTACATCGCCGTCCTGCTGCACGAGCTGATGAACCGGGTCGGGACGGAGCTGGACGCGTCGCTGGTCGCGTGCGACGACCGGACGATCGAGCGGTACAAGCGCGACTTCGCCCGGCCGCTGCTGGAGGAGCGGCGGCTGCTGCCGACGACGCCGAGCGCCGCGACCGGCCCGCGCGAGCCGCTGGTCTACCTGCTCACCCGGACCCGGACCCGGAAGGGGCGCTTCGCCCGGCCCCGCAACGACTCGCTGGCGCTGGTGCTGTTCGACACCGCGGGAGAGGACCTGCGCAGCCGCGAGGCCACCGACCTGCACCTGCGGTACCTGGAGGCCGCCGACGCGATCATCTTCCTGGTCGACCCGCTGGAGCTGCCGGGCGCGCGGCCGGGCGTGCTCGACGCGGTGCCGGGCCCGCGCGCGGCCGGGGACGATCCCGGCGGAGACGGTCCGGACGGCGACCCGCTGGACGTCATCGCGCGCGTCACCGAGGCGCTGCGGCTGCGGCACGGCACCCGTCCGGGCGAGCCGCTGCCCGTTCCCGTCGCGGTCGCGCTCACCAAGATCGACGTGCTGCGGCCGGGGCTGCTGCGCCAGTCGGCGCTGCACCGGTCGCGTTCCGGGCAGGGCGTCCTCGACCTCGACGACCGGGACGCGGTGAACGAGCAGGTCCGCGCGCTCCTGCACGACTGGCAGGCGGGGCGGCTCGACACCTACCTCGGGCAGCAGTACGCCGACCACGCGCTGTTCGGCCTGTCGGCGCTCGGCGGCGTCCCGGAGGAGGGGCGCGTCGGCGCGGGCGGCGTCCGGCCATACCGGGCGGAGGATCCGCTGCTGTGGCTGCTGTACCGGTTCGGGATGCTCGACGGCGTCCGGCCGGGAGGGGCGTAGCGGTGGCCTGGCAGCTGCACTACACCTCCGCCCGGAGCGGGCCCACCGGCCGGGCCGGGTTCCAGTTCGTCGCCGAGACGCCGGGCCTGCCGGACGGGACGCGGGCCGCGGTCACGCCGTACCTGTCGTACCGCCCGCCGCCGGACGCGCCGCTGTCGCCGGGCGACGCCGAGCTCGACCTGTTCCCCGTCTCGCTGCTGTACGACGAGGTGGACGGCCGCCCCCTGCTGCTGCGGTGCCGCTACCTCGGCCGCGACTACTCGGGCCGCTACGGCAACTTCTTCGCGCACGCGGTGGTGGCCGAGCCCGAGGAGCTGGAGGGGCTGCGGCCCGCCGAGCTGTGGCAGGCCGCGCACTGGACGCCGCTGCCCGCGCCCGGGCCCGACCTCGACCCGCTGGAGGAGCTGACGCCGGGATCCGCGCTCGATCCGGAGGCCCTCGCCGGGTGGCTCGCCTCCGCCGGTCCGGGCGACCCGTACGCCCGGCTCGCCCTCCTGGTGGACGCCGTCGCGGGCGTGCTCCTGCGGGGCCACGGGCGGGTCGTCCTCGTCGCCGACGACGTGGAGGCGATCGCCCGCTGGATCGCGGTCGTGTCGTACTCGCTGCCGGTCGCGGCGGCGGCGCGGCTGACGTTCGTCACCTACACCGCCGACCCGGACGGCGCCGCGCAGCGCCTGGTCGGCACGACGCCCGCCGTCTGGGCCGGCGCCCAGAACCACGCCTCGCACGCGTCCGCGTTCGACCTCCGCGACGGCGTCCCGGACGGCGGGGCGAGCCGCTTCGCCAGGACCGTCGCCCGCTGCTGGCGCGCCCGCGACTTCGGCGGCCTGGACGCCCTCGCCGAGCTGGCGCCGCCGGACGACCCCGCGCGGGAGGGCGCCGCCGCGCTGCTGGCGCTGTGCCGGGGCGACGCGAGCGTGACGCCGGAGGAGCAGGGCGCGGCGGCGGAGCTGCTGGCGCGGCGCGGAACCGCCGTCCCCGCCTGGGTGTGGCGCGACCTCGCGCCGGGCGTCCCGGCGATGGGCCTCGATCTCGCCCTCGCCGTGCACGGGCGGGCGCGGGCGGCCGGGGCGGCGGACCTCGCCGGCCGGTGCGCGCGGCGCGTCGGCGCGCTGGTCTCCGAGAGGCTCACGGCGGCGTCCCGCCTGACGGATGTCGCGGAGGCCGCCGAGGTGGCGGAGCGGGCCGGGGTCCCGGCCGACCCCGGCGAGGTGGCGGCGGCGGCGGCGCGCTGCGTCCGGGGCGGCCTCGCCGAGCCGGAGGCGGCGCTCGCCGGCCGCCCGGCCGGGCTGCGGGACGCGCTGCTGGACGGGATCGTCGCCGGGCTCGCCGGGTCCGGCGACCGGGCGGCCGCCCTCACCGCCGGGACCTGCGACCTGCTCTACGAGCACGCCGGACGGCTGCGCGCCGCGCCCGAGGTGGCGGTCGCCGTGCTGGCGTCGGTCGGGCGGAGGCATCCCGGCCGCCGGGTCGCGGTGACGGGCGAGCTGCTGCGCCTCGACGGCGGCGGCGCGGACATCGGCGACGCGCTCCGCGGGCTCTGGGCGACGCCCCCGTCCGCCTCCGCGTGCCTCGACCTCCTGGACGCCTGCGGGTCCGCGCCGCCGCCCCCGGCGCTGGCGGAACTGCCGTCGCGGACCTTCGCGCGGCTCGCCTCCACGGGCGGCGACGGCCTCACGGACCCGGCGACCCTGCGGCTCGCCGAGCGGGTCCGCGAGCTCATGCCGGACGGGCGCGCCGGACGCGACGCGGCCCTCGTCCAGGCGTACGGGACGGCCATCACGGCGGGCCCGCCGCGGGCCGCGCGGGCGCTGGAGAGCCTCGCCGACGCCGGCGGCGCCACCGGGCTCCTCGCCCGCGAGGCGTTCGCCGACGCGGCGCGGCGGCTGTCCCTGCGGCCGCCCGGGTTCCGGGCGGAGCTGCTGGCGGCCGCGCCCGCCCCCGTGCGGGCGCGGCTGGCGGAGCGGTGGACGGGTGAGCTGCCCGGCCGCGTCCGCGCCGGCCGGGCGCCGCTGCGCGGCGGCGAGGTCGAGCGGCGCAACGAGCTGGTCGAGGTGGTGCTGCGGCTGCGCGGGCACGGCGCGGCCGAGCCGTCCCTGGAGGCGTGGGCGCGGGCGGCGGCCCGGCGGTGGCTCGCGGCCAGGCAGCTCGACTCCCATCTGGCGCGCCGCCCCGAGCTGCGGGCCGAGCTGCGGGCCCTTCTCGCGGAGGGCGCGCCGTGAACCCCGTCATCGTGCTGCTGCTGATCGCCGTGTGGGCGGGCGCCATGTGGCTCGGATTCCTGTACGTGTTCCCCGTGCTGTTCGCCGCGACGCTGGTCGTCGCCGGAGCCGCCGCGCTCGGCCTGTACTGCCTGCACGCGTGCCGGACGCTGGCGCCGTCCACGCTGGAGGGGCCGTCGCCGGTCGCCGAGCCCGCCGTCGCCTACCGGCACTACCTGCTCGGCCAGGTGTGGCGCGACTGGTGGACGATCAGCCGCACGGTCGTCCCGCAGGTGTACCGGACGGCCCGGGGCGTCGTGCTGAGGCTGACCCGGACGCTCCTCGGCGGCCCGTGGGGCTTCTTCGTCTTCCCGGTCTGGCTGGCGCTGTGCGCGGGCATCGTCGCCGCCGCCGTCCCCGCGGCGGTGTTCGTCCTCGCGCTGACGATCCTTTACGGGGTGGTCGCCGCGGTCGGGCTGGCGTCGTGGCTGGCGTGCGTGCTGGTCCTGGCGGCCGTCGAGCGCGTCTTCATGGGGTACGCCCGCATCCTGCAGACGTGCCCGCACCCCTTCTGCTACGAGCGGATCGGGCTGCCGGAGTACGCGTGCCCGAGCTGCGGGGCGCGGCACCGGCGCCTCTCGCCGGGGGCCGGGGGCGCGTTCCGGCATGTGTGCCGCTGCGGGGCGCGGCTTCCCACGACCGTCCCGCTCGGGCGCTTCCGGCTGGCCGCGTACTGCCCGCACTGCGGCGGGCGGCTGCCCGAGCGCATCGGGCGCGTCCGCGTGGAGCCGCTGCCGTTCGTGGGCGGGCCGGCCGCCGGCAAGACCACGTTCATGGTCCTCGGCATCCGGGCCCTGCACGCGCGGGCCCGCGCGGTCCACGGGCGGCTGTCGTTTGTCGAGCAGCGGCACGCGCAGGCGTACGCGGGCGCGATACGTGAGTTCCAGCGCGGCGGGCGCCTCGCCAAGACCGGCCCCGAGCTGCCCCTGGCGACCATGGTGGACGTCGAGCTGCCGGGCCGCGCGCGGCGCATCCTCTACCTGTTCGACCCCGCGGGCGAGCACTACACGGGCGCGACGGAGGTCGAGTCGCTGCGCTACCTGGACCACAGCGAGGCGCTGCTGTTCGTCGTCGACCCGTTCGCGCTCCCCCAGCTCCGCCGGTCGCTCACCGGGGACGAGAGGGAGCTCGTCGACGAGGCCGCCGCCTCGTCGGAGGAGGACCCGGCCGACACCCTCCAGCGGGTGCTGAACGAGTTGCGCTCGCGTCCCGACCAGGGGCGGCAGAAGCGCGTCGCCGTCGTCGTCACCAAGACGGACCTGCTGCTGCGCACGGAGATCGGGCGCGGTCTCGACCCGGACGCCGGCCCGCGCGAATGGCTCGACCGCGTCGGGCTGGGCAACACGGTGCGCACGCTCGACCAGGTCGCCGCCGAGGTGCGGTACTTCGCCTCCGGCCTCGACACCGAGCCCGCCGCCGTCGCCGACCTGCTCGGCTGGGTGACCGGACTGCCCGCGGCGGACGCCGCGGGCGGCGCCCGC
>NZ_JBEZJP010000057.1:0-28760 GCF_040653175.1 Actinomadura sp. NPDC048032 | reverse complement strand
GGTCAGCGGCGCGCACCCGGGGCCGCGGACTCCAGCACAACGAAATGAGCCCCGCCCACCGATCGCCGAAGCGAAAGGTGGGCGGGGCTTTCCGGTGCTGCGTGCCGACCCCTCAGAAGGCAGCGCAGCGAAGGTCAGGCGCGGGTGGTGACCGCCGGCGCGGGGGACACGTTCTGCCGCAGCAGCAGCGCCAGCACGATCGACAGCGCCGTCACCGTCGCGCCGATCTGCTCGGCCGACAGGTCCAGCCCGAACGCGGCGACAGCAGCGAGGACCGTGGCCGCCGCGCCGGTGATGGTCGACACCACAACCGGCCGCGTCATCGCTGCGGCGACCGCCGCCAGGATCGCCGTGGTGATGACCGACACGGCCTGCACCTGCGACTGCGACAGGTCGAGCCCGTAGGCGACCAGCAGCGCGACCGCCGAGTTCACCGCGTAGGCGATCACGGCGGGCTCAGCCTGGAATCCGAAGACCTTCATGCTTTCCTCCTCAGGTCACCGGGGCAGACCATGCGGTCGCCCACGTCTTGGGGCCGACCACGCCATCGACCGTGAGGCCCTTCTCCTTCTGGAAGGCCCGGCAGACGCTCTCGCTGTCAGGCCCGTACGCGCCGTCGACCGCGATGCCCCAGCCGCGCGCGCGCATCTGCCGCTGCCACAGGGTCACGTCGTCGCCGTGCATGATGGGCGGCTGGGTGATGTACCGGCCCGGCCACTTCGGTGCGCCGCTCGCGGGCTTGGCCGGCGGCTTCGGCTTGGCGGGCGTAGCGGTGCCCGAGTAGGCGGGGCGGCCGTACCCGTAGATCCGATCCGCCGAGCGGCTGATCGACTTCCGGTAGACGCCGTCGCCGTTGTAGTACCGCCCGGACAGGCTGCCGCTGGTGTTGCCGCCGACCGTCGTGAAGCTGGACGCCGAGACGGCGACGACGAGCTCGACGTGCGTTTCGCCGCGCGGGCCATAGAACACCCAGTCGCCCACATGTGGGGTGGAGCTCCACCGGCCGTGGCTCTTGAACCAGGCGACGGCCGTGGCGCACCCGGCGGTCTTCGGGTAGTCCTGGTTGGCGCGCCCGCCCGCCTGGTCGGCGACCCAGGCTTGGAAGCTCGCGCACCACGGGTAGCCGTAGCCGCCGGCGGGGTAGCCGCCGATCTTCCCCAGCCACCGGTTGAACACCGTGTCGTTGGTGCCCTTCTCCCGGTACCCGATCTTGTCCTCGGCCGCCTCGATCGCGACAGCAGCGCTGTAGGTCATCGCACCTCACATCCCAGGTCGAGCCGTAGCCGATGAATCTGCCGCTGGATCTCCCTACCGCGCGCCGTCGTCGGAGCCGGCGTCGGCTGGTCGAGCGTCGTCAGCAACTCGCACCACCGCCGATCGCTCTGCCGCTGCTGCTGATTGGTGTAGAAGACGCACGCCCCCGCCACCAGCAGCGCCGACACGGTCACGATCGCCACCGACCACCACGCCCGGAACGCGCCCGTACGCGTCAGCACCCGCTCGCGCATCACGTCAGCCGCCCTGTTGCATCGAGGAAGACGATGACGGCGGCGGCACCGGTTGCGACGGAGGCAGAGACGGTGGCGATGGCGGATCGATACCGCCAGGCGAGTGACGCGCCAGGAAGATCACGCTCGCGATCCACGGGCACGCCAGCAGCGCCATGTACACGATCAGCAGCTCGGGGCTTGGCTTGTCCTTCATTGCCTCCCATGCGAACGCGCCACTGGGCAGTACCAGCAGCAGCGCGTCCCGGAGCACCGTCACCCACGCTGGGCCACGCCACACCCGATCACCTCTCCTTGCATCTCATTGCTCTGTTCGTCAGCCGAGCCGCCGGACGCGCAGCATGGACCCGGCGGCGATGCGGGACGCGGTGGTCTGGGTGGTGCCCTGTGCCCACTCCAGCGTGATGGAGCCCGCGTCGACGAGGGTGACGACCGCGTACTCGTAGATCCGGAAGTAGCTGGCGGTGGCGTTGCGGACGCCGTTGTAGAGGATCGCGGTGCCGAACGTGTGCACGCCCTGGCGGGTGGCGACGTTGTCGGCGTTGGTGTCCAAGGCTGTGGAGCCGGGGCCGTTGACGACCTTCTGCCCGGACGCCGTCGCCGGGAGCGCCCACCGGGTCTGGACGTCGGCGGTGGCGATACCGCCTGCGATCAGCAGGAACTCCACCTGATAGACCGCGTTCGCGACGAGCGGCAGCGTCAGCTCCGGGTCGGCGCCGAACGTCGCGTTCACCTTGTCGGTGTTGGCCTGCTTGACGACGTGCTGCGGGAGCATCGAGGTGAGCAGGCTCGCGGTGACGCGCTGCCCGGCTGCGATGTTGGGGTATGTGGCCACAGGCTCCTCACAGGGCGATCACGGACGGCTGGTCCAGGCTGATGCCGGTGCCGAGGCTCTGGGCCTTGCTGATGCCGTTGACGGCCCGGGTCACGGTGAGCTTCTGCGGGTTGTGCGCACGCAGCTCGGGGAAGCCGAACGTCAGCGGCAGGGCGGAAGTGACGCCGGACGGGACGAACACCTGCACGCCGATGTCGCCGCCCGGGAGCCCGTCGAGCGCGGTGTCGAGCGCCTGGATCTGCCACGGCGGTTCGGTGCCGCTGTTGAGCCAGATCTTGCCCTGAAGCAGTCCGCCCTGGACGAAGAACCTCATCCGGTACGTGGTGCTCACCGCGGGGGTGAGGCCGGGGATGACCTGCTCGGAGGTCAGGAACGTGAACCCGCCCTGGCGGCGCTGCAGCAGCAGCCGCACCGTGCCGTCGTTGTACAGGCTGGCGCGCAGGTTGTACCAGGTGAACGCGGCCGGGTCGAAGCGGGCGATCAGGAAGACGTGGACCGGGCCGCCGGTGATGGCCGTGGCGGGCGAGGTGAACGCCAGCTCCACGTCGGAGGCTGCGAGGGTCGGCAGGCTCAGCCCCGCCAGGTCGGTGGTGTTGGTGGCGGAGATCGTGATGCGGGCCGAGCTGGACGCAACCGAGTAGTCAGAGGCGGTCCCGTACGCCGTCCAGGTCTGCCCGTCCGGTGCCGTCCCCCATCCGTTCGAGACGGTGCGGTCGAACCCGTCCACGATCCCGTCGCCCACGGCGGTGACGGTGACGACCTCGCCCCCGACCCGCAGGTCGAACGGAACCTCGGCGGGGTCGGTGGTCCAAGACGGGCCATCGGTCGAGGTGACCAGCAGCGTCGTGTCACCGGCGCCCGCGGCCTTGGCCAGGACCGCGCCGTCGGTGTCGACACGGCCCAGGACGGGGTCGTCCAGCACGCCGGTCCGCCATGGCGAGCCGGGGACGGTGTTGTACTCGACGACCCAGCGGCGCGATTCGAGGGTCTCGGTGTAGCCGTCGGCGATCAGGTCAACGGTGCCGGGCGGCTCCCACGGCGGCAGGCCCGTCAGGTGGATCCGGGCGCGGGCGTCCATCGCGGTGACGGTGTCGATCAGCTCCGGGTGCTTGTGGAGCTTCACCCGGACGACCGGATAACGGGCCTCGTCGACGGTGCCCAGGTGCGCCCGCCACCCCGCGATGGGGAGGAGCTGATCGTCGTAGGCGACGTTGAGGGTGAGGGACTCGTCGTAGATCCCGACGCCGTCCGGCGGGGCGTTGACCGACAGGGGCCCCTCGTCGATGACGACACGGGCCGAGGACCCGCCGACCCGCTCGACGGTGACGTCGTTGCGGGTGCCCTGGTCGTCGTCGACCGGTTCCAGCGGCGCGGCGAGCTGGTCGTGGTAGTCCAGCACCAGCGCGGGCGGGGTGTTGTAGTCGGCCGAGCGGGGCCGGTACCGCAGCGCGAGCTGGTCGCGGGCCTCGTACAGGGTGCCGCCGTCGGCGTCCTCGCAGTCGGCGAGCAGGTCCAGCACCGGCGCGGGCAGCTGCGCGCCCATCGCCTCGGTCGCGGCAGGGTCACCGATCACCGCGGCGGGGAGGCCCTCCTCGTCGCACAGCCGCGCGAACCGCGTGCCGGCGGCCTCGCCCCGGTAGCCGAGCCCGGCGGGGACCAGGTCGAGGGCGAGCCGGTCCTGCCAGCTCACATACGGCGCGACGATGAGGTGGGACACCGATCCGGAGAAGTCGGTGCCGGCGGCGACGTTGAGGTTCACGCCGATGGCGGTGGGGGTGGACGCCTGGTCGCTGGTGACGGCCGTGGCGATGTCCATCACGCCGTCGACGTAGACCAGGATGTTGGTGTTGGAGACGCCGTTGTTGTTGCAGTAGATCGCGACCTGGACGGGCCCGCGGCCCCGCAGGTCGATGGTGCCGCCGGCGGAGGTGGCGATGTTGTTGGCTGAGTCGGCGACCTCCAGGAACAGCACGCCGTTGACGGACTGCCCGGTGTACAGGTCCCAGTAGTGCGCGATCGGTGCGCCCGGCGTCCGCCACTGCACAATCGGGGACACCCCGGACGTACCCATGTCGGCGGGCAGGTCGAACCAGAAGATGATGAGCCAGGCGCCGTCGCCCCACACGCTCGGCGGGATGGTCGGTGAGGTCCCCACCAGCTTGCCGCCGTCGCCGAAGGTGGCGCCCCCGGCGGTGCCGCCCGAGGCTTCCTCGCTGAATTCCACCGGGCCGATCGCCCGCAGCGGCGCGACGCCGGGGACAGCGGAGGCGGCCTGCGTCGCGCCGGCCCCATCTTCCATTGGCCAGTACCCGAGGTAGGCCTGGGTGGCGCCGGCGACCGCGCGGCGCAGCGCGCTGGCCAGGGGCTTGCGCCCCTGCCCGAGACGGCGGGTGATGCCCGCGGCCTCGATCTGGACGTGGACGTCCTCGCCGGAGGGGCCCCACCGGGACGGCCAGGCGGGGACCTCGCCCATGAACCGCAGGGCCCGCGGGGTGAGGGCCGCGTCTCCGATGACCGTCCAGGCGCGGCCGGATGCGTCGGTGAAGCCGGTGGCGCCGTCGGCCTGCGCGGCGAAGTCCGGGTTGGCGGCGACGGTGCCGCCGATGCCGTTGCGGACCTCGACCTTCCAGAACCGGCCGGCCACCAGCCCGTACACGCTGGCCACCGTCAGCGGCGCCGACGAATTGAAGATGCTCGTTGTGCCGGCCTGCACGACCGGGGCGCCCAGTTGCGTCCAGGACCCAGCGAGGGTGCCCGAGGTGTAGAAGGTGATGGTGCGGCCGGACGCGCCGTTGTTGACGTCCAGGGTGGCGCGCACCGCCTGGCGGCCGACCGACAGCGGCACCGGCGCCGTGGACGTCGCGGACAGCAGGTTGCTGCCGGTGGTCGACCAGTACAGCGTCAGCGTCCGGTTGGAGTTCAGCCACAGGATCCAGGACCGCTGGTTGCCGGTCTCGACGTACTTGCCGACCAGACCGCCGTCCTCGTCGTCCCACGCGAGGGTGGCGTCGACACGGACGTCCAGGTCCCCGGTGATGTCGATCGCCGCGGCGTCCGGGGTGGAGGCACCCGACCCGCTAACCTCCGGCACCGACAGCGCGACGTCGCCGACGCCGGCCGACACCCTGATCGGGGTGTTCCGGCCGATGAGCCCGTAGTACGGGCCGTTGGGGTTGCGCGGTGAGTAGCGGCCGTCCTTGTTGTTGATCGTCATCGAGCACGTCGCCGGGTCGGAGCGTGAGCCCTCGTCCTGGCGTCCGCGGGTGATGGTGATCGGGTCACGGGTGTAGACATGGCCGAGCGTCTTGATGTCGACCCAGGTGCCGCCGAGCTTCAACTCGACCGCGATATCGAGGGCCTCGTCGGGGAACATCAGACTCTCCTTCCGACGAGCACCTGAACGTCGCCGCCGCTCTTGACCCGCACGACTTTGCGGAAGAACTTCACGAACTCGGCGTCAGCGCCGGCGAAGTCCAGCAGCAGCCGGACGACCTGCGCACCGCCTGCCGCCCCGGTGCGCGCCCGCTTGCGGCGCCCGCCCGGCCGGGCGACACCGAACCCGCCGCCCTCGGACGCGGCGACGGCCAGCGACCCGGCCGCATCCGAGACCAGCTTCTTGTTGTCGGCGATGCCGATCGCCATGCCCTGGGCGACGTTCTTGCCGTACCCGGCGAACAGCTTGGACGGCGAATGGATCCCGAGGACCTTCAGCACGGGGCCGGGGACGATGTTGCGGATCAGGTTGCCGATCGAGCGGGCCAGCCACGACGCCATGGAGACCATGCCGTTCCAGAACCCGATCAGGACGTTCTTGCCCGCGGTGACCAGCAGGCGGCCCATGTCGCCGACGGCGCGGACGACCCAGCCGCCCAGGGACCGCAGCCAGCCGAGGACCTTGTTGATCCCGTCGGAGACGGCCTTGGGCAGGGTCTGGGTGAAGAACCGCGAGATCTTCCCCCAGTGGGAGATGATCAGCCCGACGGGTCCGAAGAACCCCACCGAGGCGGCCTTCTTGACCAGCCCGACGACGAAGTCCAGGCCCTTCTTCAGGAACGCGGGCAGGGTCTTGGAGAAGAAGTTCTTGACCTTGTCCCAGTGCGCGATGATCAGCCCGACCGGGCCGAAGAAGCCGTACTTGGCGGCCTTCTTGATGATGCCGATCGCCCAGTCGAGCCCGACCTTGATCCAGTGCGGGAGCGTCTTGGTGAAGAACTCGACGATCTCGTCCCAGTACTTGATCACCAGGAACACGGCGGCGGCGACCGCGGCGACGAAAAGCACGAGCGGCCAGTTGGCCAGCACCCAGAACATCGCGGCCTTGGCGCCCTGGATCAGCGCCTGCGTTCCCATGAGCGCCCACGCGCCGACGACCCGGCCTGCGCTGAGCAGTGCGGATGCGGCCATGCGTCCGGCTGCGGCGATGAACGACAGCGCTGCCCGTCCGGCCGTGGCCGCTGCGCTCGCGAGGGCCCGCGCGCCCGACGCTGCCAGGCGCCCGGCGGCGGCGACACCCCGCGCTGCCGACCGCGCCATGGAGGCGGCGGCGCGTCCGACCGCGGCGGCGGCCTGGCGCGCCCACCGGCCGACGGTGGAGAACGCGCCGCCCATGCGGGCGAGGAAGCGGCGCAGCCCGGACTGGTTGTTGCGCAGCGCGCGGGTCACGCCGCCGACGCCCTTGGCGAGCTTCCCCACGCCCAGGATCAGCGGGCCGATCTTCCCCGAGACCAGGCCGATCACGACCGACCAGGCCAGGAAGTTGGTGACCGCGCCGCGCACCGGGGCGGGGAGGCTGGTGATGAACCCGGCGACCTGGCCGAGCACTACGGCCAGCCCGGGGAGGATCGTGAGCAGGTCGTGGGTGACCTGGTTGAGCATGGAGAACGTCTGCGCGATCTGCTGCTGTCCCTGCGCGGAGTTCACCCAGGCGGCGAAGCGGGCGGTGAGCCGCTCCAGCGTCGCGAGGAAATCGGCCTGTCCGGTGCCGGCGTTCTTGAAGATCCCGGCCAGCGCGCGGCCGAGGTTGCCTGCGATACGGGCGAGCTGGTTGAGGTTCTGCCGGCCCTTGGCGAAGAACGCCAGCAGCGCTGCCCGGCCCCGCGCCGACGTCGACCAGCGCGCCAGCGACCGGGTGACGCGCTCGACCGGGTTGAGCATGTTCCCGGCGCCGGTCGCCGCAGCACCGAACACCGCGCCCAGGGCGGTACCGACGTTGCGGGCGATCCGGCCGAGCTGCGACAGCACCCGCAGACCCCGGTCGAACCAGCGGGACGCGCGGCCGGAGCGGGCGATGTTCTGCAGCCAGCGGCCCATCTGCGTCGCGACGTTCCCGACCGCGGTCCCGACCCGCGGGATCTTCCCCAGCCCGACGTTCACGATCTCGCGGAGGCCGCGCAGCAGCGGAGCCACCCCGGCGCTCGCGCGGTCGGAGGTCACCGCGATGGTGCGGAACACCCCCGACAGCGTCGCCAGCGACCGCCGCTCCCGCGCGACCGAAGCCGCACGGGCCGCCAGGCGCCCGAGGCCGGCCGCCGCGGTGGCCATGCCCTGCTGCAGCGGCCCCCGCAGCTGCTTGCCCAGGCCCTTGGCTTGGGCGGCGACGGGCTTGAAGAACGCCTCCTGGACGGTGCCCTTCAGCCCGCCCAGCGCAGTCCCGAGCTCGGACGCCACCGACCGGGCTGCGGGCGGCAGCTTCTTCAGCGCGTCCTGGAACTTCTTGCTATCGCCCTCGATCGCGGCGCCGAGGCTCTCGCTGAGGTCGTCGACCGCCAGCTTCATGATCGCGAGGCTGGTCTTCCAGGTGAGGGCGATGGCGGGGAGCGCCACCGCCACCCCGGCCGCCGGCGCGACCGCCGCGCCCAGCGCCGCACCCAGCGACAGCACCCCGCCCGCGGCGGGCCCCAGTGCCACCGCGAGCTGTCCCGCCGCCCCGGCCAGGGCCGCGAGCGCGCCGACCTTGCCGACCTTCTGCAGCCCGGAGTGGACGCGGCCGAGGGCCTTGTGGAACTTGGAGTCGTCAGCGGAGATGATCGCGACCAGCTCACCGAGCCTCAGCGCCACGGCTCACCCCCTGAACTCCTCGGCCCGTTCGGGCTTGTCGTCGTCGGGTGCGAAGTGCCGTGCCAGGCGGGTGTCAGCGGCGAGCAGACCGCGGATCTTCACCACGAGCCACCGGTACGTGCGCGAGCGCAGCAGGCCGGGCTCCTCGACGTCGATGCCGTACTCGCTGTGCAGATCGGCCTCGATCAGGGCCCACTGCTCGAAGAGGTCCCGCCACGAGATCCGGGAGCCTTCTTCCGGGTCGTCGAGCGTGAGCCCCTCGTACCACTCGTAGAGGCCCGTGACGGGGTCTTTCTCCCCGCAGCCGACGAGGCCCGGCGGGTGGCCCGGTTCGCTCCCGACGGCGGACGCCCCGTCACCGGGGCCAGCGCTTCCCCCACCGCACCGGACTCCCAGAACTTCTCGGCCGTGTCCTCGTCGGCGTAGATCCACACCATCGTGGTGACCGCGGCGCGCTTGAGTTCCTCCCAGTCGACACCGTCGTCCAGCATCTGCTGGTAGGCGTCGCCGAGGATGGCCTCGTAGCTGTTGAGCTCCTGGGCGTCGTCGAGGAGCTCGTCGTCCAGGTCGAACTCGTCGCCCGCCTGCGCGGCCTGCACGCCGGCGTCCATGAGCCGCTGGACGAGCAGGCCGGTCTGGGCGTCGACGCCGTTGATGCGGTAGGTGATCCCGCCGATCGGCAGGTCGATGTGCGGGCCCTCAGCGAACTCCCGCAGGTCCTTGAACGCCACGTCAGACCGCCGGGTTCGTGATGACGGTGCGCTTGCCCTGGCCGGACAGCTTGATCGTGACGGTGTCCAGGTCCTTGGCCTCGCCGCCCTCGGGCTCCCAGCTCACCGACGCGAACCCGCTGTAGGCCTCGGGGCCGCCGTCGCGGTCGTACCAGCGGACCTGCGGGGTGCCCGCACTGCCGAACTTGTCGGCCGCCAGGCGCAGCGCCTCCTGGCCGGGGTCGTAGTTCTCGGACGTGACGCCGATCTTGCGGAGCACCTTGGTCTCAAGGCTCCACTTCATCTGGGTCTTGGACTCGCTGGCCCACCCGTCGGAGTCGTAGTCGGAGTCGTCTTCCATGTTCGACTCGACCTGCGTCTTCAGCTCGCCGATCGCGCGGACCGGCGTCCACACCGGGGACCCGACGGTGCCGGTGTTCACGTCGAGCTTCCACTTTCGCGCCAGCGTCGAGACGAGCTGCTCGTCACCCGTCGGCGCCGAGTAGGTCAGCCCGCCGGACAGCGTCACCGACCCCGGGGCCAGGACGACGTTCTGCGCGCCCGCCGACCCCGCCGGGGCCGTGACCCGCATCAGCGTCGCCGACAGCGCCTCGAACGCGATGACGGCCGTGCCGCCGATCGTCACGCCGGTGACCGTGTTCAGGTCGGTGCCGGTGATGTAGTGGTTGGTGCCGCCCGTCGTCGGCGCGGTGGCCGGGGTGATCCCGGTGATCGCGATGGCCATGCGTTGTCTCCTGTTCAGTCGGGCCGGTGCGAGTTCGGCCGGGACGCGAGGACGAAGTAGTTACAAGAGCGCTCGTAGCGGCCCTGGCGGTCGACGCCCAGCAGGGCCGTGGACCGCCGGTAGATCAGCGAGGTGTGCACCGCCTCGGAGCCGGCGCCGAGGGTGAGCATCCGCGCACCGTGCAGCAGGTCCCACGCCGCGTCGGCGAGCTGTTCGACGGTGTCGGGGTCGGTGGTGCCGCGCGAGCGGATCTGCACGCCCACCGTCACGTCGCTGAGGTCGGCGTCCTCCTCCTCGACCTCGACGTAGGAGCCCAGCGCGTACGCCCGGTCGAACGCCTCGGGCAGGGTCCGCAGCGTGATCGGCGGCGGAGAGGGCGCGATGTAGGCGCCGGTGGCCTGCCACTGCCCGACTCCTCGCGCGTCCAGGTAGGCGGCCAGGCCGGTCAGCAGGTTCTCGGTCCAGGACGACATCAGCGGCGCAGGAAGTTGCGGGCGGTCCGCGCCATGACCCGCAGCATGGAGGGACGCTGCGTCAGCATCGGGATCTCCAGGTACTTGCGGGAGCGCCCGGGGTCGTGGCGGTAGTAGGCGTCCTCGTGCTGGCGGACCGCCTCGGCGTCGGAGTAGGACACCGCCGCCTTCCCCTCGGCGTCGGTGGTGACCTGACCGGAGGCGAGCAGGTCGCCGGTCTCCAGTGGCACCCGCCGGTTGGACTCCTCCAGCAGCAGTTCGGCCGCCGCGCGAGTACCCGCGCCGGCGGCTCGGCGCACCTGTGCGGCGACGCGCTCGCCGTCCCAGTCCAGCTCGAATCGTCGCGTCATGGCTGCCTCGCTCTCACTGGACGGCGACCTTCAGATGCCGCAGCCGCACTGGCACGGCGTGCCGGTGCACCTCGACCGCCCGGCCGACCTCACCGGTCGGCAGGGTGATCCGGGACCGCGGCGGGCAGTCGGTCGTGAACGGCATGTACACGGTGGTGGTCGCGCCGACCTCGGCCCGGTCCGCCGATCCGTCGCGGCCGTGCGCGTAGGTCTCGGCCTCCTGCACCCGGCACCGCACCGTGACCGGCGGCCCGTACACCGCGCCCTTGGCGCCCTCGCCGGCGAACGGCTCGACCTGGCATTCCTGCTGGAACATCCGGCCGATCATCGGGTGCCGACCATCGCCGCCGAGCCGCCGCCGAACCGTGCGCGAAGCCGGTCACGGGTCCGGTCCGACAGCTCCATCTCGGTGGCGCCGGCCGCCTTGTCGTAGGTCACGGCGTAGTCGCCGAGCCGCTCCGACACGATCCGGTCCACGACCAGCCCAGCCCCGCCCTCGTCCTGCTCGGCCAGCTTGATCGCCGCACCGGCCATGCGGCACACCAGGTCCACCACGTCCGCGGGCACGTCGGGCAGCCCGTGCGTATAGGTGACCTCGAAGGCCTTGGGCTGCGGGCCGTCCACCGTCCAGCCGCACATCCGGAACAGGAACCCGTCGACCAGCGCCCAGTCTTCGCCCGGGATGAGAGCGTCACCGTCCAGCACCACCGAGGCCACCGATACGACCGGCGGGCCGGGCAGCCGGAGCCACTGCCCGCCGTCCCCGAACAGGGGCACGGTCGAGGTGGTCTGGCTGATCGGCACACCGGCCGCGTCCCGCACCGCCGCCGACGCCACCGCGAGGTAGGTCTCGGCGAGCCTCTGGTCGTCCCAGGTGATGGTGCGGGCGTCGAGGTCGTCGGTGGTCGCCAGCGGCGGCAGCGCCATGTCAGCCCCCGAACTTCTCGATCAGTTCGGCCTTGGTCATCGCCTCGGCCTCGCTGGCGGGGGTGTCGTGGGCCTTCTCTGCGTAGGCGACCCATTCGGCCTTGGGCGCGCGGGTCGACGGGCGCTCCGCCTCGCCGTCCCTACTGGGCTCGGGCGGGTCGTCCTCGGTGATGCCGAACACGGCCGGGACCTCGCGGAGCGCCGCCGCGAGGTCCTCGTCGTCGGTCTCGAAGACGTGGCCGCTGAACTCCACCAAGCCGGCGCGGGTGCGGATCGGGACCAGCGCGTGCGGGAACCGCTCCGCCGGGATCGTGAACCGTGCCATCGTCAGACCAGCGGGTTGTCGTCGGAGGTGACGCCGGTGAGCTTGCCGTGCGCCTTCTCGTTGCCGTACTTCAGGCCGACCTCGCCGTAGATCTGGTACTTCTCGGCGGCGCCGGCCTTGCCGAGCGGCTCGGTGAACAGGAACCCCTTGCCCGGGATGGGCAGGAACACCGGGGCGCACTCCTCCAGGGAGACGACCTGCAGGACGCTGGAGGGCATCCACCGGTTGAGCATGACGTTGAGCCGCCCGAAGTCGGTCTCGATCGTCATGAGGTGGACACCGCCGACGTCGCGGGAGGTCTCCTGGAAGCCCTTGCCGGTGATGAAGATGTTCGTCAGGGCCCGCTTCAGCGAGCCGTTCACCATGACGGTGGCGGTGTCGGACATCTGGATGCCGCCGTTCTCCCAGACCGTCTGCAGCAGGTCCAGGACCATGCCCTCGGTCAGCGCGACGTTCTTGGTCACCACGGCGCCGCCGTCGGTGGAGAACGCGATCGCCGTGCCGTTCGGCTTGGTGGCGAGCTTGAAGGTGTTGGTCGCCGAGTCGCGGACGTAGTAGGTCTGGTTCTCCCTGACCGTGCCGACCGCGCCGCCCGTCAGCGACGACAGGGTGACGGCCTGCCCGTTGGACATGCCATGCGCCGAGATCGTGAACGACTCGTCGTCGGCCTCGATGACCGCCGTGCCGACCGCCGCGCCGCCGCCGGCCGCGACGTTGGTGGTGGTGGCCTCCAGGATGCCGCGGGTGCGGCGCGCGGTGGCGTTCGTGGAGGGGTTGTTGAACGTGCCGACGATGAAGGACCGCTCGATGTCGCGGGCGATCTGCTCCAGGTGCCGCTGCGTCTGCCAGTCCAGCTCGTTGGTCACCGGGTTGTTGCCGGAGATCCCGACGGAGCCGGGGTGGTTGGAGCCGGTGGAGTTGTACTGGCCCGTCGCGGCGAGCTTGGTGTAGGTGACCTCCAGGGACTCCTGGTGGATCTCCACGACGTTGCCGACGTTGAACCGCACCCGCGCCTCGGCGGTCGGGGCGTTGGCGCCCTCGACGCGCTGACGGCCCTCGTCGGCGTCGCGCAGGTCGTACCCCTGCCACTGGAAGTAGGTCGACTCGGCCTGCTCGCCGCCCGTCAGCCCGCCGATGCTCGACAGGAACGGGGTGTCGGTGGGGGACGCGGCGAACAGCTCGCCGACGTAGTTCGGCAGGTTGAACGTGGTGCCCTGCCCGGTGATGCCCGCCATGGGAATCTCCTTCGTCTCGGGTGACAGGCAGGGCCGTGCGGCCTGCCGTGATCGTTATGCGGACTGGGTGAGCTTGCTGCTCTTGAGGCGACGGGCCTCCGCCCAATCGCCCTTGCTCTCGGCCTCGGCGATGCGCTCGTCGAGGGAGGCGGGCTTGGCCTTCTTGCGGGCGCCCTGGTCGGCGCCGCCCTGGAACCGCTTCGGGGCCTCGGCCGCCAGATACGGCTCCTCGCGCAGGAGCTCGCTGATCGCGTCGGCGATCTCGCCCTGGTCGACGTCGCCGTTGTCGTCGACCTCGAACTTGTCGAGGTCGAGCAGCTTCATCGCCAGCGCCGGGTTGGCGAGCCTGCCCGCCGCGGCGGCCTTGACTTCCGCGCGGACGATGCGGGTGTTGGCCTTGGCGAGCGCGGCCTTCTCCACCTCGGCGGCCTTCTGCGCGGCCTCGTCGCCCCCGTTGCGGAGACGCTGGATCTCGGCCTTGGCCTCACGCAGTTCCTGCGCGGCCTTGCGGCGCCGCTCCTTCTCGGCCTGCAGCGCCTTCTCGCCGGCCGGACCGAGCGGCTTGTCCCCCTCGGACTTCGCCTCGCCCTCGGGCCGCTCGTCAGTCTCCTCGACCTCGGTGGCCTCGGGCTGCTCGGCGGCGGATTCGGTCTGCTCGTTGGTCTGCTCGTCGGACATGGTTCTCCCCGTTGCGGGTGTTCACCCCGTGCCCTTGCGGCGCGGGAGGTCAGGTGATGAAGCCGTAGCGCTTCAGAAGGCGGATCGCCTCGTCGCGGTCGCCGTCGGCGATGCGGTAGATCTCCTCGGGCATCAGGCGCGGGGACGGGGACCCGCGGCGGCGGGCCGTGCCCCGGCGGGTGGTGCCCTCGGTGGTGACTCGGCGTCCGCCGGCGGTCGCCATGCCGCGGCGCGCGTTGACGACCTGCGCGATGTTCGCGCCGTCCCGGACCGCCTGTGCTCCGGCCTTGCCGAAGGTGCGGTCCTGTTCCTCGCGCGACAGGGAGTCGAAGATCGCTTTCGGGTCGGTGTGGCGGGTCCGCAGGTCCTCGACCGTGCAGATCGGCCGGTGCACGCACGTGCAGTTCGGGTGCCGCTCGAACCCGTCGCTCCAGGTGTAGACGGTCCCGGCCAGGATGATGCACCGCGAGCACGCGCCCGGGCTCACGATCCGCTCGTAGCCGAGCACCACCCGGTCCGCGGCCATCGCCACTCCCGCGGCGACCCGGCCAGCGTCGCTGACCTGCGTGGCTACGATCATCGCCATGCGGCGGATCAGCCGCTCGAAGGCGACGTCGGGGTCCATGCCGTTCTCGATGTTCCGCACCGCCACGGCGATCGGGTAGCCCAGCAGCGAGTCCAGCGCCCGCCCGTCAGAGGCGGTCCCGGCCAGCGCGCCCGACGCGACCCGTCCTGCAAGCCGAGACCGGACCCCGGCGGCGCGCAGCACCTGCCGGACGTAGGCGGCGCCGTCGCGCGCCGACTCCCGCTGAGCGGCGATGACCGCTGCGAGCACCTGTTCGTCCACGCCGCCCGTCCACGACGGCCCCGGCCTGTCGCGCGACAGCAGGCTCAGGCCCCGCAGCATCGCACCCACGGACCGCTGCACGAGCGTCTGCTGCCGTCGCTGATGGGTCCGGGCCAGCTCATCGACGCCCGCCACCGGCTACGCCTCGGCCGCGTCAGGCTCGGGAGCGGGCTCCTCGGGCGGGCCGTCCAGTTCGGGGCGGCCGTTCATCAGTTGCCCGATCGGGTCCAGTCCGGCTTCTCGCTCGCGCATCGCCATCAGGTCGGCGATCTCGGTCGGGGTGAGGTTGTACCGGGCGGCGAGGAACTCGAACGGGAACCCGATGGTCTTCAGCTTCAGCAGCGAGTCGGTGAGCTGCGCAACGTTGCGGGACTCTGGATCGGCCCACATCACCGTGCCTGCCGCCGCCGCTTGCGCCGTCGCCTCGTCCTCCTTGGCGAGCGCGATGAGGCGGAACACCTCACGCAGCGCCTGCCCGTACCAGAGCTGTTTCTCCTCGCACCGCTTCACCAGCCCGGCCTCGGCCGCGATCAACGCGTCGCCGGACAGGTTCGCCATCTTGCCGATCAGGTAGTGCGCCGGCGTGCGGGTCTGTGCGGCGACGTGCCCGACCGCGACCTCGATGACGTCCATGAACGGCTTCAGGTCCGCCTCCGGCCAGTTGGCGATGGAGGCGTCCTTGTCGGGCACCCACAGCACCCGGTCCAGGGCGAACTTGTCCAGCGGCACCGGGCGTTCCCCGATCACCTCGCCCTTGTCGTTCAGGATCGGCGTGGTCGGCATCTCCGCGCCCAGCACCACCCGTTGCGCCAGCGAGGCGAAGTCGGCGCCGTTGAACGTCAGCGCCCACAGCAGGTTGATCGCGTCCTGCATGGATACGACCCCGGCGATGTCGCTGATCGGGTCGTCGGCCAGCCGGGGCCGGTTTTGCAGCTCCACCATCGGCACGACGCCCATCGGGTTGGGCTGCGGGTTCTTCTGGTCCCCGGTCTCCTCGATGTCGCGCAGCACCCACTCGTGGACGAACTTGTCCACTGACGCCAGCGGCAGCGACTTCCGCGCTTTCTGGCTGGCCTGGTAGGTGGCCCGCTTGAACTTGAACACCTGGTCGGGCAGGTACAGCGTGCAGTACTCGTCGTCGCCGTCCTGCCACCGCTTCAGCGCCGCGACCCGTTCCCGCCGCGACCCGGCCCGGTAAGCCACGATCGCCTGCGTGGCGTCCTCGAACGTCACCGTCGGGGTGTCGCTGTTGTCGGGGTTCCACACCAGCGCGAACGACCGCGACGACACCCCAGCGTCCAGGAACGCCAGTTGCGAGTCGGCGTCCAGGCCGTTGGTCATCCAGACCCGCCACAGGTCCTTGTCGGCCTTCTCAGCGCCGTACGGCTTGAACCCTGTGACGGTGAGGCGCTCCACCGGAGAGTCGGCAACGACCTGGGTCCAGTTGTCGCTGAAGCCCTGGTACCGCTTGGCGAAGAACTTCGCGAACTCATCCGAGGCGAACTTCAGCGGATGGTCACCGGAGTAGTAGCAGCCGAGCCGCTCCGCCTCCGGCGTCCGCCGGTTCAGCTCCTCGGTCAGCCGGTCGGCGAGCTCGCGCGCCTGCGCCAGGTTGAGCGCCACGACACCTCCCGGTCACCACATCGACGACGTGTACACGTAGGACTTCTTCTTGGGTCGGGCCAGGCCTGCGGCGAGGGCGTCACCTGCGGCCTCATGCGCCAGGATCGAGGTGACCGCGGCGTCGATCTTCTGAGCGTCGCTGGCCTTCACCAGCACGTAGCGGCCCTGCAAGCGGGCGGCCTTGCGGGCGTTGCCCATGTGCTCGGCCGTGATCTCGCACCCGTCATGGTTGAACGTCGAGTCGGCCTTGCTGACGTCGACCAGCAGCCGCTCGGCCGCCGCGTGCATCTGCAGAGGCCGCCGCGTGTACCAGCGGATGACGCGCTTCTCGCCGTACCGCTCCACCCACGCGTCGCACTCCGTGGTCCACTCCGGCGGGTCCACGTACGCGCGGACCACGTCGTAGCGGGCCATGACCTCGTCGAACGCGGCGTCGACTTCCAGGCGCGGCACCTGCCCGCCGAAGTCGGCCGGGTTCCAGATCGTCGGCAGCGCGTCCGGTCCGTAGGTCGGCGTGAACTGGTAGCCGTCGAGGGTCTCCACCCTCAAAGCCGTCCAGTCGTCCACGTCGCTGCCGTCAAAGCCCAGGACAACCGTGGTGCCCGCGCCCACCTCGCGCGGTTTCTCGCGCGCCGCCCAGGCGGACACATCCATCCACGCCGAATGGCCCGACACGATGCGGTTGCCGTAGAACCGCTCGGCCTGCGCCGGGTCGGTCTCCAGGAGCTCGGCGGCCTCAGCCTCGATGCCGTCCAGGTCGACGTGCGCGCTGCCCGCGTACACGTGCCGGTGGATCTTCCGCCGCTCCGCCTTGTTCTTGTACGACAGGCCCGCCGGCGGCAGCTCATGGAACTTGAAGATGTCCCGCCGCTGGGACTCCGCGGTCCGCTGCGCGTCGCTGCTCTCCGACGGGTCCCATGCGTTCGTGGTGCCGAGCGCCCGGCCGCCCATGCCCGCCAGGCCGCGGCGCTGAGTCTGCGCGACGCCGACGAGCTTGTTCGTCTTGGTGTACAGCCCAGTCTCGTCCTGCAGCGCAGCCGTGATCGGGTTGCCGAGCCGGGACATCGCCGACGAGGTCACCACGTCGATGCGGCCCTCGTCACCGATCCGGATGAAGTTCTCCCCGACCTTCATCTGCTCGGCCAGCGGGCCGCCCTTCACCATCGCCTGCAGCGGCCGGTACACGTTCGCGACCTGGTCCTCAGAGGTGGCCAGGAGCTGGATCAGCGGGGTCGGCCAGGGGATGCCCATCGGGTCGCCCGGCTCGTACTCGAAAATCCACCCGCAGTCGCAGCCGTGCTCGGCGCACACGTACGCCTCGCCGCCCTCGGCCCACCCGTCGAACACCGCGGGGCCGCGCGCCTCCAGGCACACGATCGTCGCCGACCACGGGCCCTTGCCGGTCTTCTGCGGCGCGACGACCTGGGACCGGCGGTAGTGGAACGCCGTCGCGAGCTGCCCCACCTGCGCGGTCGGCTTCACCCGGTAGTGGTTGACCGTGCACCACAGCTGCCAGTCGTACATCTCGAACGGGTCGCCCTTGCGGAACCCGTCCGGGACGATGCAGTGCTGGGCTATCCAGTCAGCGCCCAGGAAGCCGAGGGTGGGCCAGCGGACGACCCAGTCATTCCTCTGCTGCGTCATCGCGGACGACCTTCAGCCGGCTCCGCGACGAGGACCGCTTCGGGCTCTCCTTGCTCGGCGCCGGGACCGCCTCAGCGGGAACCACCGGCTCGATCTTCCACCGGTTCGCGCGTAGGCCCGGCGTCGTCAGCCCCAGCGAGTCGGCCATCTGCCGCACCAGCGTGCCCAGGTTGATCGGGCTCCCCGGCTTCTCCACCTGCGCCAGGTTGCGCACGTACAGCGCGACCTCGATCTCCTGCCCGTACCGCTCCCACATCAAGCTCTGAGGCTTCCTCCACAGGTCAGCCCACAGATCCGCCTCGCGTTCGCTGTGCCCCGACAGCGGCCACACCGGCGCATCGCCCGGCCGGCCCGTCGCGGGCAGCAGCGACCACTCGCCCTTGTCCCGCTCACGGCGCAGCGCGTTCGGGTCCGGCGGCGGTCCTGACCTGGCGTGTCCGCCCTTCGGCATGGTGATCCTCCTCGGCCACGTTGCGTGACCTCAGCGGGGTCACGTTGCGTGACACCCTTGGTGATCTTGAGAGGCTCTGACCTGGCGCACCCGGCGGAGCCCTCCCGCACGGTCGCGCCCCCTAGTCGATCAAGGGGTCGTCCCCCACCCTCTGTAACCAGATGACGGTTACTCACAGTGCATGACATCTGTGCAGGTCAGAGGGGCTGTGCGGAGTGTGATCGTCACGAGGTGTGGTCAGGTGCTCGGCGTGTTCCAGCCGCCGGGCTGGCGGGTCGTGGTCTGCGCGGAGTCGCATGGTGCGCAGAGGCCGCGTCCGTAGATCGGGTCGTCCGGGTCCAGGCTCTTGGCTTCGAGCTGGCGGCGGTCCAGCGGATAGTGGTCGGCGACGGTGGCGGGTGCGGTGCGGCAGATCACGCACGTCGGGTTCTTGGCGAGCACGCCGGCGCGGAACCGGGTGCGGTGCTTGTGGCCGTAGCCACGCTGTGCGCTGTTGCCCCTGCGCTGCTCGGCCTCGGCCTTGCACGTGGGGCAGCGCCCGCCCTCGGTCAGTTCAGGGCAGCCGGGGGTCGAGCACACCCGGAGCCCCCTACCCCTGCCCATGGGCACCCCCGGGGTCTACAGGTCCCGGACCTTCAGCGGTCCGTAGACGATCGTCTTGCGGGAGGCGCCCTGGACGGCGTCGACGCGGTACCAGCGGACGCCGGCCTCGGTGAGGGCCGTGTCGGGGATGGCGACGCTATAGGCGCCCGCGAGGGGCGCGCTGACGGTGATGTCGCCGCCCGTGGTGGACAGCACGGTCACGGAGGCGTCGTCGTCGGCGGTGGCCTCGGACGGCTTCAGGAGCATCTCCAGCGTGACGCCGGTCAGGTCGAGCGGTTCGCCCTGGTCGTCCAGGACGGTGCCGGTGAGGGTCTCATCGTTGCCCTGGGAGACGGTGAGGGCTCGGCGCGTGGGCATCAGACCCACAGCTGCCATGGAGGCCGATGGCCCCGCCGCTCCTCGGCCTGAATGAAGGCGCGGAGCCATCCTGGGTCGCGCCTGGACTCTCGGCGGACGAATTCGCGGAGGACTTCCGGGTGTGCGTCAAGGTAGGCCCTGATCTGATCATCGTCCACGGGCCACCTCCTCAGGTGATCGATCCGGTCAGCGTCCCAGTGGCCGTGAGCGTCCCCGTCCGGCCGCCCGTGACGTCTAGGGCGCCCGCGTAGGGCTCATCGGGCGTAAGGGCTCCCGCGTACGCCTCAACGGCCTCCAGTGCGCCGCTGAGGCGTCCCGTGGGGCTCAGGGTGCCCGTGAGGTCCGGGAGCGTCCCAGGAGCCCCTCCACCGGCCACCGGGACGGCGAGGACGGTCTCGACGGCGGTGCCGACAGAAAGTGTCTTGCCTCGGCCGAGCACACCGGGGATGGCCGTCTCGGTGGGGGGTCCGATCGGGAGCAGGCGCACCCGGCCGAGGGTCTGTGCCGTGGCTCGCTCAACGGCGGGCTGCAGGGCGAGGTGTTTGGTCTTCCCGACCGCCAGGGCCTGGCAGGGTTCGGCGGCCGGGAAGACCGGCTCTGTGGTGGCGCCGGGCTGGGTGATGTGCTCGGCGGTGTTGGTGTCGGTCGCAGGGCCGATGGCGGCGGCCTTCGCCAGCGCGAAGGGCTGTGCTGTGTGGGCAGTGCCGGCGGTGCCGAGCGCCTGCGTCTTGCGGCGGGTGACCGCGCGGGCCTCAGCGGTGTCCTGTGCTGCTGTGAGCGCCGTCCGCTTGCCCCGGGCGAGCGTCCGGGCCTCGTCGGCTTCCCCGGCGTTCTGAACGGCACGTAGGTCACCCACAGGGCGCGCGGTGGTCGTCTCGGTGGCGGTTGGCACGGCGAGGGCCTTGCGGCGTCCCACCGGCTGCGCGGTGTCGACTGTCGCCCCGGGGCCGACCGTGCGGCGTCTTGCTCGTCCGAGAGCCTGCGCGGTCTCGGTGGTGCCCGCGGGGCTCGTGCTGCGCGCCTTACGGCGGGTGAGGGGCTGCGCGGTCTCGGTGGCCTGGGCGGTGACGCCTGCGCGGGTCTTGCGGCGCCCTGCGGGCTGTGCGGACTCGGTGGAGCTGGCCTGCGCAGCCGTCCGGGCCTTCCCCTTCCCAGACGGCTGCGCAGCGTCGGTTTCGCCTGCCGTTCCAACCGCGGCGGACTGGGCGCCCGGTTTCAGGCTGACGGTCCACGTGACGACGTTGGCGGACGCGAATGCGTTGCCGGACGTCCACGAGCCGGGCGTGACGACCGTCCCGGACGCTCGGGTCACTGCCAGGCCGTCATCACCGGCGGCGACGATCGTGCCGCCGCTGCCGGTCGCGGCGCCGTCGGAGTCGGCCCGCTCGTTGTTAAACGGCGATGCCGGCGGCGTCCAGGCGCTCGTGCCGGTCGTCGAGCGCTCGCCGATGCCGATCCAGACGACCGCGTTGGCGACGCCGGTCGTGACCGATGGGGAGGCGTGCGTGGTGCCCGACACGGTCTCGTCGCGGGCCTGCGGGGTGCCGTCGATCGGGTTGGTGGCGTTCAGGCCCCGGTAGACGATCAGGACGGCCGACTGCCGGTTGGCGAGCGCGCCGGTGTTGGTCAGGCTGAGGTTCCCCGACTCCGACCCGTTGCAGGTGCGCCACATGAACCGGTACCGGGCCGACCCGGACGAGCCGTCGAACGCGCCGCCGGTCGGGACCGTCCATCCTGCGGGGATCGTCGGGGTGGCCGTGTTCTGCATGATCCACAGAACGATCGCGGTGTCGCCGGACTGGACGCCGGCGGGCCATGTGACGGGGTTGGCGGCGGTGTTGATGTTCGCGACGTTGCCGCCGCCGGAGTCGGCGCCGACGAAGGAGACCACGACGCCCTCCCGGCCGGGTTACGCGGCCGAGGTCGCCCGGATGAGATCCGCGATCGTCGCGGTGACGTCCGAGCCGTCGGGGGTGATCGCGAAGTCGTGCTTGGACAGCGGGATCAGGTCGCTGTCGGTGCCCGTGGTGGTGTCCGGGTCGTAGCAGATCACCAGGGCGCTGATCGGGTTGCCGGTCGCGGCCGTCCACGTGATGTCCGCGGCGTCGATCGCTACGCGGTCGTTGGTGTCGTCCACGGTGACGGTGACGCCGGACAACGTCTTGCGGCCCATGCTCAACTGCTCATTGCTCGCGCCGGCCAGGAGCGTGGCGAGGTCGTCGTAGTCGCGCATGGTCGCGTCACCGACGATCCCGGACGTCTCGATCGGGACCGCGATGAGCGCGTCGTTGGTCGCCGGGAGGCTGGCGTAGTAGGCGACCCGGCCGAGGGCCACGTTGAACACGATGTTCGCCACGGCGGGCACCTCCGGGCATGCAAAAGGCCCGGGAGCTGGGCTCACCGGGCCTTGCGACGAATGTTCGATTTGAACACACAGTAGCGTTCGTGGGGCGGTTTGTCACTCTGAGTCGAATGTGTGTTCCAGGTCGGTCAAGCGGTCGCCTTGCCTTCCTTGGCTGCGCGGGCGGCGAGGAGGTCCAGGACGTCCCCGAGCCGGTACAGCGGCACCGTCTTGCGGCCCACGTTGCGTGTGCCGTGCGGGATGAGCATGCCGCGGTGCACGTACCCGCGGATCGCTTCGGGGGTCAGGGGCTGTCCGTAGGCGCTGATGGCGCGGGCGATCTCGGTGGTGGTGGCGAGGGTGTCCTCTGCGGACCGCAGCAGCCACGCACGCCGGTCGGTGACCTCGTACACGAGATCGCAGTGGGTGCACTCGACGTAGGCGGCTGCGGGGTGGGCGTACATGTCCTCGCCGCACTCGTCGCAGGGGCCGGCGAACAGCAGCTCCGCGGGCCGGTCCACAGCTCGGCGAGCGACCCGGGCGGCCTCCAGGGCGATGTCGAGGTACTCGGGGGCGCGGTGGTGGTGGCGGAGCCATCCGACGCGGGGCCTGATCCACGCGGCCAGGCCGGTCACCGACTGGTCGGTGGGGAGGTCGGCGCGGGTCTCGTGGGCGATGACGTCCACGGCGAGGATCCGCAGGAGACGCCGGACCTCAGCGGCGGCGACGCTGACGTGGGGGTCGTAGGGCAGGGGCTGCGGCTGCAGGGTGCCGGGGGCGAATCGCTCGTCGCGGTCTTCGGCCTTGGGGCGGCCCGGCCGACGGTTGATGCGGGCCTGTCGAGACATGGCCACGTCGAGGTCGTAGCCGAGGCCCTGGTAGCGGCTGATCTGCTGGATGGCGTCGTCGAGTTTGTAGGCGCAGGACACGCACAGCACGGCGTCGCGGGCGGGTGCTCCGCAGTGGCAGAGCTGCTGGTCGGTCATCGGTTTCCCCCCTCTGCCCCGGGCCGGTCGGGGCCCGGGGCGAGTCGTACGTGCCGGGCGGCCCCCTGCCCGGGCTGGGCTATTCGTGGTCGTTCGTCAGGACGGGTTCGGGCTGCCCTGCGCAGCTGTGCGTCAAGGACCAGGGACCGCGGCAGTGGCCGCAGGTGACGAGCTCACTGACGCCCCACTGCTTCTGCATCGCCCGGCAGGTTCCGGGGGCGTCCCTTCGCAGGGCGTCCCGGATGGCGTTCTGCGCGATGACGGCGGGGTGGTCGTCTCCGATGTCGTGGCCGTACACGGTGTGCGCGTCGGCGGAGTAGGCGGCGACCCAGGTGGGGGCTGCGGGCACGGTCCAGCGCGCGGCCCGGTTCGACTGGTGGTCGGTGGCCTGGGCGATGTCGATCAGCGCGGAGATGACGTCGTGTTTCTGTGGCCGCTCGACAGCGCAGGCGGTCCTGAGCATCTCTAGGAAGATCTGGCGCGGGACGGTGATCGTTTCGGTCATGGCTGGCCTGCGGGGTTGGGGGTGTTGGCGCGCTTCCGCTCGCCGTGCTGGTAGAGGCGGTCGACGGCCTTCAGGAACAGGCGGTAGATCATGGGATCCTCCAATCAAGGCCCGCCCAGTTAGGGGCTGGGCGGGCCTCAGCGGGTCAGATGGCGCGGTGGGCGTAGCGGCGGAGTAGATCGGCGATGCCCTGGTCGTGCTCGGCGTCACCCGCTCGGCTCGCGATGAGGTCGGCAGCCCGGCCGGGGTTGGCCTGGCAGTTCCCGCACAGCCAGGCGTCGAGGCCGTAGTTGATGGTGGGGGCGTCGCTCCGGAGGCATCCGCTGCAGGGGCCGGTCAGTCTGCCCTCGAAGCGGTGGCCGATGAGGTCGCAGGTGTTGACGTGTCCCTCGCCGCGGCGGTCCATCTCCGCCTCATAGCCGACCACGACGTCCCCGTGGAAAGTGATCGGGCTGAGGGACGGGTCGATCGCTGTGAGTCCTTGGCAGGACAGGTCGTAGGCGTTCACGGGCATGGTCAGTTCTCCTCGGTGATCGGCGGGCGTGCGTTCACGCGCCGCATGTACTGGGTGTGGCGGTCGGTGCGGAGCCGCCGGCGGATGCCCTCGGCCTCGTTCAGGACGTTGTCTGCGTGGTTGGCGGCGTCGACGCTCCGCAGGTTGAACGCCTTGTTGCTCAGGTCCTGGCGGGGCGCGTGAGCCCCTCCGGCCTTTACGCGGCCAGCGCACGGGGTTCCGGGCTCGGCCTTGCATCGGGGGCAGTGGAACCAGGACGGCTTAGGCGCCGGGTGGGTCGCTAGGTAGGCGTCTCGGGCCCGGTCGTAGGCCTCGGTGTCGGGCAGCGCCATGGCTCAGCCCCTTCGCTCGTAGGTCTCCTGGGTGCCCTGAGCGATCCGCCGGCCGATGTTGGTGAGGACGTCCGCCTCGTACGGCTCCATGTGGCGCTCGCTCGCCTGGATGTCCTTGAGGAAGCGCAGGAGGGCCTGGTCGCGCACGAGCGGGGACCAGCGGGCGGCCAGGTCGTACAGGTCGGGCAGGGTGGCCGGGTAGATGTACTCGGTGAGGTGGTCATCGCCGACGGCGAGGACGTACCTGGGTGAGTCCTCCCGGGCCCAGGCGGCGAAGCCGCCGTTGTATCGGTCGCCGACCTCGAAGAGCTCCTCGTACTCGAGGCGCTGACGCAGCACGGTCTCCGAGGGCGCGGAGTCGGTGTTGTGCCATGCCTCCATGACCACGTCGGGGCCGTTCGTCCACTGCCCGCTGGCGTAGTGGAGGGCGGTGCGTGTCTCGCTCATGGGGTCGCCTTCCTGTTCCTGGTTGCGGTTCTCGGTCATGCCAGCCACGCCGGGAGGTCGACGGCCCAGCCGCAGGTCCAGGTGTGGCCCTGAGCGCAGGTGTAGGTCCCGCGGATCCGGTCCCCCTGCCGGACGGCGGCGTGGGGCCAGTAGGTGGCGTAGGCGTCGCAGGGGCACAGGCCGCCGCGACCCCGGTCCTTGTTGGTCCGGACGCACCGGTCGCGGCACTCCTTGCACATGTCGCCGTAGGGGGTGGTGATCGCCATGTCCTGGGCTGCGGCGAGCCAGTCCGCGAGGGTCAGATCGGTCTGCTCGCTCTGGGTGGCGAGGTCGTTCAGTGCCGCCCTCAGCGCCCGGTAGGCGGGGAGGCGGGACAGCGCGGTGTGGTCGTAGCTCCGCACGGTCGTGAGGTAGGTGTCGTCGGGCATGTCGGGCTCCTCAGAAGGGCGGGTTGTCGTCGGCCGGGGTGGACCACTGGTCGGCGGGCGGCTGGTTCTGCGGGGCACCGAAGCCGCTGCGCTGCTGCTGGCCCTGCTGGGTGCGCTGGGCCTTGGTCACCTTCGCGGTGGCGTTACGGAGGGACGGGCCGATCTCGTCGACCTCGACCTCGAACACCGTGCGCTTCTCGCCGGCCTTGGTCTCGTACGAGCGCTGCTTGAGGCGGCCCTGGACGATGACACGCATGCCCTTGGTGAGGCTCTCGGAACAGGACTCGGCCATCTGGCGCCACACGTTGCAGGTCAGGAAGAGGGCGTCGCCGTCCTTCCATTCCTGGGTGTCGCGGTCGTAGTAGCGGGGGGTGGACGCGACGCGGAAGTTCGCGACGGCCTGGCCGCTCGGGGTGAAGCGCAGGTTCGGGTCCTCGACGAGGTTCCCGATCAGGGTGATCGTTGTGTCGCCTGCCATGGGTTCTCCTTCGTGGTGCTGGGTGCGGATGGCGATGGAGCAGGTGGTGTGGACCCAGCCGAGGCGGGGCCGCTGGGTGATGGATTGGCCCGTAATGATCACGACCGTGCAGATACCGCACTCTCCACCGGAGCGGCGGGCTTTCTTAGTGCGGCTGGCGTTCATGACGGGACCGCGTAGACGCCACGCCCGACCTTGAGGATTCGCCCGGCGTCACTGTGGCGGCGCAGGTACTCGTACACGCCGCTGCCGAACTTGTCCGCGAGTTCCTTCGCGCCGGCTTGTCCGCTGGGCTGACTGCGGATGTAGTCGATGATCTGCGCCGACTTGTCGGAGATCGTTTCGCTCTCCTGGCGCCTGGCTGCCGCAGCAGCAGCGTCCATCAGGTCCGTTCCGTCCAAGACCCAGTTGACGCCGTCGTGCAAGTCGAGGGCGTACTCCTCCTCTGGCACGTCACGGCCGGTGACGTGGAGGACTGCGTTCGTTGCCTTGCGCTTCCGGGCGAGGACCATGATGGTGTCGGCGGATCCGGCGAGTCCGTTCGTGCCGCTGACAGAGTCAACGAAGTCTTCCGATGCCGCTTTGCGGTCGTGGTGGATCACGATGAGCGCGAGACCGGGGTTGTCGTCGGCCACCTTCTTGAGGTCGCCGCCGACGCGGTAGTCGCGTTGGTAGCTCGACTCGCCTTGCATTGCCTGCGGCATCACCTTGCCGAGGGTGTCGAGCACGACCATGGACGTGTCGGGGTGCCTCCTCATCCACGCCTCGATGACCCTGACGACCTTGCCCGGGGGGACGCTGGTCTTGTAATGGAAGTTCTCCGGGATGTCCTCGCTGGCACCAAGGAGGGTGCGGCAACGAGACTGCATGCGGCGGTCGCCATCTTCGAGGGCGAGGTACAGCACCTTCTTAGGTTCGGGGATTTGGAGGACGCCGATCGACTTGCCTCCTGCTGCAACGCTTAGGAGGAGGTTCGCCAAGAGCCAGCTTTTCCCGGCCTTGGGAGGGCCGACCAGGATGGTGAGCCCCTCTGGGACCAGGCCGGGGACCGCCCATTGGATGGGCGCGAACTCGGTCTTGTTCAGCCAGGTGCCGTCGCGGACGTCAGCCAGGAGCTCGTCGTCCTCCTCTCGGAGGATCGCCGCCATTTCCTCAACCGTGTGAGAAGTGTGAGAAGTGTGAGTTTCCAGGACGGTGAGCCTGGTGTGGGGGTCAGCCGGGATGCCCGCTGAGGTGACGATCCGTTCCGCCTGCTCGCTCAAGCGGCCCTCCCGAATGCAGAGCTGATGGTGTTTTGGACTTCGCGGTCTCCGAGCCCGATCTGCTCTGCCGCCTGGGCGAGGGCCCTGAAGGCGGCGTTGCGGTCGACGCCGCCCTCGCGGACCATCTCGGCTGCCCTGCATGCGGCCCAGTGGAGGACGTTGTTCCGCTGTCCCTTGGGGGCATTGAGGACCGTGTCGACGAGCCCGACGAATCTGGAATGAGGACGTGCTTCCCCAGTCGCCTGCGGCAGGGGCGTCCGGATCGGTGTCGGGGGCGCTGGCGGGGCGGCGAGGTCGGCTAGCCACTCTGGTAGCGGCAGAGCTGGGGCCGGGTTGACGACGGTGTACTCGGCACCGCCAACGACAGACCCGACACCGAGCACGTAGCCGCCGCCAGGGCTTCCGTCGCTGTTGCGGTCCCCACGAACGTCAATCATCGGCCCGACCTTGCTCGTGCTGTTCGGGACGTGGCGGCCTTCGATCGCGGTGAAGTAAAGGTGGAAGCCGCCGCTCGCGGTCTTCACGGTGAAGGTGTCCGGCCAGGCTTCGCCTTGCTGTTCCAGCAGGTAGGCGAGAACGTCAGCGCCTTCGTTGATGCCGCCGAGCGCGCGCCATTCCTCGGGGATGGTCCCGCCGTGCGCCGGGGTGTCCAGGTCGATGACGACCAGGCGGGATGCGGCGCACGCGACACCGATGTTCGGTTCGTCGGTGGGCCAGTGCTCCGAGATGACGGCTGGGTTTGCGCTGTTCCGCTGCTTCCACTTCCAGCCAGAGCGCGGGCGCTTCTCGGCCTTGCAGCTCTCGCAGTCGGAGTCCGAGCCGACCGGGTGGGCATGGCCATCGCGGGGGGTGCCGCAGGGGAACACGGCCCAGTTGCGTTCGGTGTGGGCGAGCGCGGCCCGCTTGCGGGTCACCATGGCTGCCGACCTTCGAGGACGTCTTGGATACGTCGCCGGTCGGCACCCTCCTGGAGAAGGTGAACCGCAGTGGTGATCCGGCCGCGCAACTCGACGGCGGCGGCTACCTCGAAGGTGACGAGCTGCACCGCCCAAGGAAGCAGGTCCTCGCGGTCGCGGCTATCCAGGGCATCGGGGGTGCCGTCGGTACCCTGGTGGTGGTTGATGCGAGTCCGGTCCGGTGTGCGTCCTGCACCCGGGCCGTTCCCGTTCGTGCGGTCAGTTGCCATTGGTGCCCCCGGAGGCCGGGGACCGGCGGATTGCGTTCACGGGGTGACCCCCTCGTCGAGAATCTGGGTGAGTCGTTCGGCCGCTGCCGTCGCTCGGGTGAGGGGTCAGCCCCGAGGCGGCGTAGCGGTGATGTTGTGGTTTCGGGGGCCTGAGCCGTAGGGCTCAGGCGGACTCCGCGGCGAGGCCGAGGGTGTGCTCGGGGGTGTCGTGCATGCCGAGCGCGCGGAAGATCTCGATCCGGGGGACGCGGTAGGAGTTGCCGAGTCGGAGCACGCGGCAGGGGAACTCGCCCTTGCGGGCAAGTTCGCTGGACTTGGTCCGGCCCATGCCGAACGCTTTGCCAGCGGTCACGAGGTCGACGGACACGGGGAGTTCGAGGAGCTCCTCAAGCGTGAGGGCGGGGATGACCTTGGGCATCCTCACCAGTCCTTTCGGGGGTCCGATGTGACGACAGCATCTAGTCGGAATCAAAGCTGACACCGTCGATGTAGCCGAGCTGGGTTCAGACTCCACCTTGCGACCGGAAAAGTCAAATCATGTTCCGACCCGAATCGTCAGGTCTGGACTGAGGCTGACCCCCGCCGATACAGTCGCAGGTGTGACCACTCCCGAAACCAGCAACGACGACCGCTCATGGGACCGCCTGCCCGGCAAGGCGTACGGCGAGTTGCCAGCGGCAGCCATCACGCTGAACCAGCTGGTGGCCTACAACATGGCGTACTTCCGCAAAGCCGCCGGCCTCACGCAGGAGGACCTAGGCAAGCTCTTGCGGGGATGGACTCAGAAGCCCTGGGGCAAGGCGGCGGTCAGCGCGGCCGAGCGCGCGTGGGACGGCAAGCGGCCCCGACTACATCCGCACCGCCCGCGCCAAGGGCCTGCCGGAGAGGTCCGTCGTGACCCGGCACGCGCTGC
>NZ_JBEZJP010000056.1:0-29187 GCF_040653175.1 Actinomadura sp. NPDC048032 | reverse complement strand
GCCGTGGCGGTGGCCGCGATCGCCGCCGGGATCGTCCTCACCCACCCGTCCCAGGGCAAAGCACGCTCCTGGAGACCCTGATGCGTCCTGTGTCCGTCCTCGCGCTCGCCGGCGCCGCCGCGGTGTCGATGTCCCTTCTGACGGCGTGCGGCGGTGACGGGGACGAGGCGGGCGCGGCGGGCGCCGTGGCCGTGACGGCCACCGACGACGCCTGCGAGGTCGCCAAGACCGACCTCCCCGCGGGCAAGACCACCTTCAAGGTCGCCAACAAGGGCTCCAAGGTCAACGAGTTCGAGGTGCTCAAGCCGGACGGCAAGATCCTCGCCGAGCGGGAGAACATCGGCCCCGGCACCAGCGTCGACTTCGTCGTGAACCTGCCCGCGGGCACGTACAAGCTGCTGTGCAGCGCCGGGCAGACCGGCAAGGGGCCGTCCCAGGACGTCACGGTCACCGGCGGCGCCGCCGGCGGCGCGGACCCGCGCCTGAGCAAGGCCGCGGCCGACTACAAGGCCTTCGTCATCGTCCAGACCGACGACACGATCGCCAAGACGCGGAAGTTCGTGGACGCGGTGAAGGCCGGCGACGTCGAGAAGGCCAAGGAGCTGTACGCGCCGTCCCGCGTCGGCTGGGAGACGATCGAGCCCGTCGCCGAGAAGTTCGGCGACCTCGACCCCAAGGTCGACGCGCGCGAGGCCGACCTCAAGCCGGAGGAGAAGAAGGACTGGTCCGGCTGGCACCTGCTGGAGAAGGCCCTCTGGAAGGACGGCTCGGTCAAGGGCAAGGAGAAGTACGGCGACCAGCTGCTGGCCGACCTCGGCACGCTGAAGTCGCGGCTGCCCGGCCTCACGCTGGACCCCGTCAACGACATGGCGGGCGGCGCGAAGGAGCTGCTGGACGAGGTCGCCACCGGCAAGGTCACCGGCGAGGAGGAGGCGTTCAGCCACACCGACCTCGTCGACTTCAAGGCCAACGTGGACGGCGCCAGGAAGATCTACGAGCTGCTCAAGCCGGTCGTCCAGGAGCACGACGCCCAGCTCGCCAAGGACCTCGACGACAACTTCGCGGGCGTCGAGGCGCTGCTGAAGAAGCACGAGAAGGGCGACGGCTACGTCTCCTACGACAAGGTCGGCGAGGACGAGCGCAAGGAGCTGGCCGACGCGGTGAACGCGCTGGGCGAGCCCCTGTCCAAGCTCGCCGCCGCCGTCGCCAAGTGATCCGGACGAGAGGAACGGCAGCGGCATGACGGGCGAAGGGACGCAGGAGCGGCCGGGCATGTCCCGGCGGCGGATGCTGGGGTTCTCCGGCGCGAGCCTGCTCGTCGGGGCCGCCGCCGGGGCCGGTCTGGACCGGGTCGCCTCCGCGGAGGAGGACGACGACGCGGGCGACGCGATCGCCTTCCACGGCGCGCACCAGGCGGGCATCGCCACCCCCGTGCAGGACCGGCTGCACTTCGCGGCCTTCGACGTGACGACGGGCGACCGCGACCGGCTCGTGCGGATGCTGAAGGAGTGGACGGCCGCGGCCGCCGCCATGACCGCCGGCCGGCCGGTCGGCGACGGCGCGGTCGGCGGCCCCTCGGTCGCGCCGCCCGACGACACCGGCGAGGCGCTCGGGCTGCCGCCGTCCCGGCTCACGCTGACGATCGGCTTCGGCCCGTCGCTGTTCGAGAAGGACGGCAAGGACCGGTTCGGCCTCAGGGCGCGCCGTCCCGCCGCGCTGGTCGACCTGCCGCACTTCCCCGGCGACAACCTCGACCCGGCCCGCAGCGGCGGCGACATCGCCGTCCAGGCCTGCGCGGACGACCCGCAGGTCGCGGTCCACGCCGTCCGGAACCTGGCGCGCATCGGGTTCGGGGTGGTCGCGGTCCGGTGGTCCCAGCTCGGCTTCGGCAAGACGTCCTCGACGACGCCGGACGCGCAGACCCCGCGCAACCTGTTCGGGTTCAAGGACGGCACCGAGAACATCGCCGGAACCGAGGCGGACCTGCTCGACCGCCACGTGTGGGCGGCCGGGGGCGACGGGGCCGACTGGATGGCGGGCGGCTCCTACCTCGTCGCCCGCCGCATCCGGATGCATATCGAGACCTGGGACCGCACGTCACTGCGCGAGCAGGAGGACGTCTTCGGGCGCAACAAGGGCGAGGGCGCGCCGGCCGGGCTGCGGAAGGAGCGCGACAAGCCCGTCCTGTCCCAGATGAAGCCGGACGCGCACGTGCGGCTCGCCCACCCCGACTCCAACCAGGGGACGCGCATCCTGCGGCGGGGCTACTCGTTCACCGACGGGTCGGACGGCCTCGGCCGGCTGGACGCGGGCCTGTTCTTCATCGCGTTCCAGCGCGACCCGCGGACGGGGTTCATCCGCGTGCAGAACTCGCTGGCCACCGACGCTCTGAACGAGTACATCCAGCACGTCGGGTCGGGCGTCTACGCGTGCCCGCCCGGCGTCCGCAAGGGCGGCTACTGGGGCGACACCCTCTTCGCCTGACGGGCCGCGGGCTAGCCCTGCCCGGCCCGCTCCGAGCGGATCCGCGCCACCACGTCGCCGGCGGCCGTCCTGATGGACTCCAGCTCCTGCAGGTAGGCCCAGTAGTCGGGGTGGGCGCCCGTGAGCCGCTGCGGCGCCCTTTCCAGCCGCTCGACGAGGGAGTCGAGCACGCGGGCGTGCTGGGGCGGGGCGCCGCCCGGCTGCGCCATGGCGAGCCGCTGGGCGTCGCGCACCGCGAACCGGACGCCCTCGACGGGCCCGGCCGGGTCCTCGGCGACCGCTCTCAGCTCCTCCACCCGCCCGGTGACCTGCCCGGCGCGGCGGTCGGCCGCGTTCAGCTCGGTGCGCGCGGCGGTGAGCGCCTGCTGCGCCCGCTTCCACTCGGAGCGGCCCGCGTGCGCTGACGCCTCGTTCAGCCGCTCGCGGGCCCGGGTGACGGCCGCCTCGATCGACTCGGGGGCGCCCTTGAGGTCCTGCCAGCACGCCTGCGAGTAGCCGCGCACGAGCACGCGCATCGCCTCCCGGACGCCCCCCGCGCGGTTCGCGACGGCGTCGGCGCGCGTCCGGACGGAGGAGAGCGAGTCGCGGACCTTCTGCGCCTGCCGGGGCAGCTCCGCGGCCGCCTCCCGCGCCCGCTCGGCGATCTCGCGGACCTCGTCGGCCGCGCGGATGGCGCCGTCGAGGCCGAGCCCGCCGAGCCCCTGGGAACCGAGCTGCGCCAGGACCTGCTTGGCGCGGTCCAGCTCCTGCTCCGGGTCGGCGGCGTCCATCCCGGCGGCCCTGGCCGCGGACACGGCGGCGTCGGCGGCGGCCACGGCGTCGCGGGCGGCGGTGAGGCGGGGCGGGAGCTGGTCGAGCGCGGACTCCAGCCGGGCCATCCGCGGGGCGAGGCGCTCGGCGAAGCCGTTGAGGTCCCCGGTGATCTTCTGGAGCCGCTCGGTGGAGGCGACGAACGCGCGCCGCGCGGCGTCGTACTCGGCCGGTGACCGGTCCCGGTCATCGAGGTCGTGGGCGTCCAGGACGGAGATGTAGGCCACCGAGGCGGCGTCGGCGGCCTCGGCGAGCCGGGTGAACTCCCGGCGGGCGGGCTCGGCCGCCTTGGCGTCCAGGTCCTCGAACACGGTGACGCGGCCGTCGATGTACTTCTGCGCCTGGTCCATGTCGTAGAAGGCGGCCGCGGCCGCCTCCCGCGCCTCGACGGCCCCGGCCGCCGCCTGTGCCCCGCGGCCGCCCCGGCGGCGCTGGTCGCCCGGTCCCCGCAACGCAGCCTCCCTTCGTCCGCCCCCCAGTCTGGCGCAACCGGCCCGGGTTTCGTCCATGCGGGAAGGCGGGCGGGTGCGCGGCGACGGCGGGGTGGCGACCGAATCACAAAGATTGTCGCCATCCCTTCATAAAGGATGGAACGGATAGCATCGCTGCAACGTCGATAAGGCTGGGCGCCCGTTCGGCGTCCGATCCGGCATGCGATCTTGGAGGCTCATCGTGCCCGTCAGCCTGAGCAAAGGCGGCAACGTCTCGCTCACCAAGCAGGCCCCCGGCCTGTCCGCGGTGACCGTCGGTCTCGGCTGGGACCTGCGCACGACGACCGGGACCGATTTCGACCTCGACGCCTCCGCCATGGTCCTGGACGCCTCCGGAAAGATCATTACGGACCAGCACTTCGTCTTCTTCAACAATCTGCGCACGCCGGACGGCGCGGTCGAGCACACCGGCGACAACACCACCGGCGCGGGCGAGGGCGACGACGAGCAGCTCAAGGTCAACTTCGGCGCGATGCCCGCCACGGCCGAACGGGTCGCGTTCGCCGTGTCGATCTACGACGCCGACAGCCGCGGGCAGAACTTCGGGCAGGTCCGCAACGCCTTCATCCGGGTGCTGAACCAGGCCGACGGTGCGGAGATGGCGCGCTACGACCTGACCGAGGACGCGTCCATGGAGACCGCCATGGTCTTCGGTGAGCTGTACCGCAACGGGACGGAATGGAAGTTCAGGGCGGTGGGCCAGGGGTACGCGTCGGGACTGGCCGGCATCGCGGCCGACTTCGGCGTCAACATCTGAACAGTCCGAGCAGTCTGGACAGGAAGGGAGCAGCCCGCACATGGGGGTCTCACTCGCCAAGGGCGGCAACGTCTCGCTGACGAAGGCCGCGCCGAACCTCACCGCGGTCACCGTCGGCCTCGGCTGGGACGTGCGCGCCACCACCGGCGCCGACTTCGACCTGGACGCCTCCGCGCTGATGCTGGCGAGCACCGGCAAGGTCATGTCGGACCAGCACTTCGTCTTCTTCAACAACCTGCGCAGCCCGGACGGCTCGGTGGAGCACACCGGCGACAACCTGACCGGCGAGGGCGAGGGCGACGACGAGTCGATCAACGTCGACCTCACCGCGGTGCCGGCCGAGTGCGAGCGCATCGTGTTCCCGGTCTCGATCTACGACGCCGACAACCGGCAGCAGAGCTTCGGGCAGGTCCGCAACGCCTTCATCCGGATCGTCAACCGGAACGACGGCAACGAGCTCGCGCGCTTCGACCTCACCGAGGACGCCTCCACCGAGACGGCCATGGTCTTCGGTGAGCTCTACCGCCACAACGGCGAATGGAAGTTCAGGGCCGTCGGCCAGGGGTACGCCTCCGGTCTGGCGGGCATCGCGATGGACTTCGGCGTCAACGTCGGCTGACCGCCGGCGCCCCCGCACCCCGGCCGCTCCGCCCGGCCGCCCTTCCTAGCAGAAATACGCGCATGATTCTTCGCACCTTCGGGTGGTCCTTCGGCGTCACGGTCGTCGGCCTGCTCCTCGCCCTGCTCTACGACGGGCCGACCGGGCTCGCCCTGGTCGCCGTACTGGCCGTCCTCGAGGTCTCGCTGTCGTTCGACAACGCCGTCGTGAACGCCAAGGTGCTCGACCGCATGAGCGCCTTCTGGCAGAAGATCTTCCTCACCGTCGGCATCGCGATCGCGGTGTTCGGCATGCGGCTGGTCTTCCCCCTGCTGATCGTGGGGATCACGGCCAAGCTGAGCCCGGTCGAGGCGTTCGACCTCGCCCTCAACGACTCGCACCGCTACCACCAGCTGATGAACGACGCCTACCCGATGATCGCGGCGTTCGGCGGCATGTTCCTGATGATGCTGTTCCTGGACTTCGTGTTCGAGGAGCGCGCCGACAAGTGGCTGCCGTGGCTGGAGCGGCCGCTCGCCCGCATCGGCAAGCTGGACCAGCTGTCGGTCGTCGTGGCGGGCGGCTCGCTGGCGCTCGTGGCGTGGCTGTCGGCCTCCGACCCGGGCAGCGTCATGATCGCCGGCGTGCTCGGGATGGTGACCTACATCCTGGTCAACGGGCTCGGGGAGCTGTTCTCCGAGGCGAGCGAGGACGACGACGAGGACGAGGAGGACGGCGCGGAGGCCGGGAAGAGCGGCGGGCGGAGCGGGCCGAGCTCCCTGGCCCTCGCCACGGGCAAGGCGGGCTTCTTCCTCTTCCTGTACCTGGAGGTGCTGGACGCCTCGTTCAGCTTCGACGGCGTCATCGGCGCCTTCGCGATCAGCACCGACCCGATCGTCATCGCGCTGGGCCTCGGCATCGGCGCCATGTACATCCGGTCGCTGACGGTGTTCCTGGTCCGCAAGGGCACGCTGCACGAGTACGTCTACCTGGAGCACGGCGCGCACTGGGCGATCGGCGCCCTCGCGGTCTGCATGCTGGTGAGCATCGGCCACCACGTCCCCGAGTGGATCACCGGCGGGCTCGGTGCCGGGCTGATCATCGCCGCGTTCGCCAGCTCCGTCGTCCGCAACCGCAACCAGGGCGGGGACTCTCCCGACTCGGCGGCGGGCGGCGGGCGGCCGCTGCACTCCAGCCAGGTCTGACCCGCGCCACGCGTACCCGGAACCCCGCGACACACATCGATCACTGGAGGAGCCGAACGATGTCCATATCGCTGCAGAAGGGGCAGAAGGTCTCGCTGGCCAAGCCGGGCGGCGGCACCCTGACGAGGGTCAAGATGGGCCTCGGCTGGGACGCCGTGGTCAAGAAGGGGCTGTTCGGCAAGGGCAAGGCGCAGTCCATCGACCTGGACGCCTCGTGCCTGCTGTTCGACGCGTCCGGCGACCTGGCCGACCAGGTGTGGTTCCGGCAGCTGCGCAGCAAGGACGGCTCCGTCCAGCACACCGGCGACAACCTCACCGGCGAGGGCGAGGGAGACGACGAGGTCATCAACGTCGACCTGCAGAGCGTTCCGGCGGGCGTCGCCCAGCTGGTGTTCACGGTGAACTCGTTCACCGGCCAGGACTTCTCCCAGATCGCGGGCGCGTTCTGCCGGCTGGTGGACGAGAGCACCGGCGAGGAGATCGCGCGCTACGAGCTGAGCGGCGCCGGGCAGCACAACGCGCAGATCATGGCCAAGGTGTCGCGGGACGGGCAGGGCTGGTCGATGACGGCGATCGGGGCGACCGCCACCGGCCGCACGTTCCAGCAGCTGCTCCCGGCCGTGGCGACCCACCTGTGCCTCGGGCATCTGTGCTCCGGACACCAGTGATCCGGCGCGGCCCGTCCGCCCGGGGGCGGCCCCCCTCGCCCCCCGTCGAGAGCACCGTCTGACGAGGGGTAAATGCGGCATTTCGACCATATTGACGCCGCGCGTCGCAAGCACCTGTTCTACCGGCACCCGCGCCCGTTCGGCCGGCACGACGATCCGGACGTGCTGGCGGTCGCGCTCGGCGCGACCCTGTACTGCCCGGCCACGCGCCCGGCCCTCGCCGCCGACGTCGAGCGCGCGGCGGGGCGCGGCGTGATGAGCATGGTGGTGTGCCTGGAGGACGCGATCGCCGACGACGAGGTCGAGGCCGGGGAGGCCAACCTCGTGGCGCACCTGCGGGCTCTGCACGCCCGCTCCGCGCCGGACGGCACGGAGGGCCCCCTGCTGTTCGTCCGCGTCCGCGACCCCCGGCAGATCGGCGACCTGGTCGGCCGGCTCGGCGACGCGGCGGAGCTCGTCACCGGGTTCGTCCTGCCGAAGTTCACCGCGTCCGGCGGTGGAGCGTTCCTGGACGCGCTGGAGGACGCGGCCGACCGCTCCGGGCGCCGGCTGCTCGCCATGCCGGTGATCGAGAGCCCGGAGGCCGTCTACGCCGAGACGCGCGCGGAGATGCTGCACGACGTGGCGCGGCTCCTCGCCAAGCACCGGTCCCGGATCCTCGCCGTCCGGCTGGGGGCGACCGACATGTCCGCCGCGTACGGGCTGCGGCGCCCGCCCGACCTGACGATCTACGACATCCGGCCCGTCGCGGGCGTGATCTGCGACGTGGTCAATATCCTCGGCCGCGCCGACGGCACCGGCCACGTGGTGACCGGCCCCGTGTGGGAGTACTTCTCGCAGGGGGAGCGGATGTTCAAGCCGCAGCTGCGGCAGTCGCCCTTCGAACGGCAGAGCGCCGCCCCGCTGCGGCAGCGGCTCATCACCTCCGATCTGGACGGGCTGATCCGTGAGGTGCACCTGGACAAGGCCAACGGGCTCACCGGCAAGACCGTCATCCATCCGAGCCATGTGGCCGCCGTCCACGCCCTGTCGGTGGTGACGCACGAGGAGTACAGCGACGCGGCCGACATCCTGGGCGTCACCGGGGGCGGCGCGATGGCCAGCTCGTACGCGAACAAGATGAACGAGGCCAAGCCGCACCGCGCGTGGGCGCAGCGGCTGATGCTGCGCGCCCAGGTGTTCGGGGTGGCCGCGGAAGGCGTCACGTTCGTCGAGCTTCTCGAAGCGGCGGACAGCCGGTGACGGGTTCCTGGGTGGGTTCGCGTCTGGGCGTCCGCCTCGTGGACGGCGCGCGGCCGGCGGGTGCCGGGCTCTCGTCGCTCGTGGGGCTCGCCGTGCGCCGCAATCCGAAGCGCGCGCATCTGCTGGTGTCCGCGGTGCTGGGCAAGCACGTGCCGACCGATCCGCGCCTGGTGTACGGGTCGGGGCTGCTGCTGGGCGAGCTTGTGCGCGCGCGCCTGCGGGGCGGCGAGCCGTCCCGCCCTGGTTCGCTCCTCCTGGACGGGCTGCGGGGCGAGCCGAACGCCGCCGCCGGGCTACGTGACCTCGTGCGCACGCCCCAGAACCCTGTGGACGCGATCGTGCTGGGTTACGCCGAGACCGCCACGGCCCTGGGGCATTCGGTGGCGGACGCTCTGGGTAGCGCGTACTACCTGCACTCCACACGGCGTCCCGTCGAGGGGTTCGCCACCTACGGCGGATTCGAAGAAGAGCACAGCCACGCCACGAGCCATCTGCTGCTCCCCGCCGACACCGCCCCGCTCGATCGCGACGTACCGATGGTTCTGGTGGACGACGAGCTCTCGACGGGCCGGACGGTGCTGAACACCATCGAGGCCCTGCATGCCGTCCGTCCTAGGAGCCACTACGTACTGGCGGCCCTGGTCGACTTGCGAGCCCCCGACGACCGGGCCCGGATGGACGATCTCGCCGTCCGGCTGGGTGCCCGCATAGACGCGGTGGCTCTGGCCGAGGGACGGGTCGGGCTTCCGGAGGGCGTCCTTGAGGCGGGGAAGGCACTCGTCGCCGGGATATCGTCACCGCCCTACATTCCTGAGGGGGGATCGGCGTTCGGAGTCTCCCGGGTCGGGCTGGAATGGCCTGCCGCACTGCCGGACGGCGGACGCCACGGTTTCCTGCCCGAGCACCGGACGCGGCTGGAGAAGGAACTGGCCCGGATGGGCGACGTCCTCTGGGGCAACCTCGGCGAAGAAGCCTCCCGTGTCCTCGTCCTTGGATTCGAGGAGCTGATGTACGCGCCGCTGCGCCTCGCGGAGGCGCTCGCCGATGCCCGGCCGGACGTGGACGTCCGCTACTCCACGACGACGCGTTCCCCTGTCCTGGCCGTCGATGACCCCGGTTACGCCATCAGGACCCGCCTGGTGTTCCCCTCCCATGACGACCCCGCCGACGGGCCGGGGGAGCGGTACGCCTACAACGTCGCCCCTGGGGCCGGTCAACGCCGCTTCGACAGGATCGTGTTCGTGGTGGACGACGTCGGCGACACCCCGGCGCTCGCCAACGGCCTGCTGGAACGGCTTCGCGCGCTAGCCCCCGTGACGGTCGCCACCGTCCCGTCCTACAGGAGAGCGTCGTGAAGCCGCTTTACGGGCCCGAGTTCGGCAGCTACCCCAGGGAAGACGTCGCCTGGCTGCTCAAAGACCTGTCCCGCGCACGGCTCGAAGCGCCCACCGAGGAACGTGAGGCGGCGATCCAGTCGGGACGGGCGCACTACGCCGAGTCGCTTCCGGTCGAGTACCAGCCGGGCCCGGAGTATCGGCGCCTGTTCCACGACGCGCTGGAGGCGTCCGCCGAGCGGCTCGCCTACGCCACCGGGCTGGTCACCGAGATGATCCTCGCCGAGCGCGGCCCGGACGCCGTCCTGGTGTCGCTGGCGCGGGCCGGGACGCCCGTCGGCATCCTGATGCGCCGCTGGGCCCGGTACGCGCACGGCCTGGACGTCCCTCACTACGCGGTCAGCATCGTCCGCGGCCGGGGCATCGACACGGTCGCGCTGCGGTATCTCGCCGAGCACCACGACCCGGCGTCCGTGATGTTCGTGGACGGCTGGACGGGCAAGGGCGCCATCACCAAGGAACTGACCGCCGCCCTGGCGGAGCACCCGTTCCCCTCCGATCTCGCCGTCCTGGCGGACCCGGGCCGCTGCACGTCCCTGTACGGCACCCGGGACGACTTCCTGATCCCGTCCGCCTGCCTCAACTCGACCGTGTCGGGCCTGGTGAGCCGGACGGTCCTGAACGACTCCCTCATCGGGCCCGGCGACTTCCACGGCGCGAAGTTCTACGCCGAACTGGCCGGCGACGACGTGTCGCGCTTCTTCCTCGACGCGGTCTGCGCGCGCTTCGGGCACGTGGCCGAACGCGTCGCGAAGGACCTGCCGGAGCTCCGCGCCGCCGACCGCGCTCCCGACTGGTCGGGATGGGAGGCCGTCCGGCGCAGCGCCGAGGCGGAGGGCATCGACGACCTGAACCTCGTCAAACCGGGGATCGGCGAGACCACGCGAGTGCTGCTGCGCCGCGTCCCGTGGAAGGTGCTCGTACGGGCCGACGCCGGGCCGGAAGTCACCCACATCAGGCTGCTCGCCCGCGAACGCGGCGTGCCCGTCCATGAGGTCGAGCCCGGACGGTTCCCCTACGCGTGCATGGGTTTCATCCATCCCCGGTTCGGCAAGGGGGCCGTGCAGTGACCGTCCTGGTGTGCTCCGACCTGGACCGCACGCTCATCTACTCGACCGCGGCCTTCGCCTTGGAGGGCCCAGACGAGACCATGCCGCGCCTACTGTGCGTGGAGTTCTACCAGGGCGCGCCGCTCTCCTACATGACCGAGACGACCGCGCGCACCCTGGAGGCACTCGCGACGGCCTCCACGTTCGTCCCGACGACGACGCGCACCTCCGAGCAGTACCGGCGCGTCCACCTCCTGGAGAAGCCGCCCCCGTACGCCATCTGCGCGAACGGCGGCCACATCCTGGTGGACGGCGAGGACGACCCGGATTGGGCGGCGTCCGTCCGGACCCGGATCGCCGACGGATGCGCCCCGCTCGCGGACGTCCAGCGGCGCCTCGCGACCAACGGCGGCGACTTCGTCCTCAAGCGGCGCACCGCGTCCGACCTGTTCGCCTACACGGTCGTGGACAAGGCCGCGCTGCCGTCCGGCTGGGTCGAGGACCTCGCCGGATGGTGCGCCGAACGCGGCTGGCGGACGTCCCTCCAGGGCCGCAAGGTCTACTGCCTGCCCGCGGGCCTGACCAAGGCCGCCGCCGCCGAGGAGGTCGCCCGCCGCGCCGGCGCCTCCATCATGCTCGCCGCCGGCGACGCGCTCCTGGACGCCGAGCTGCTGGAGGCCGCCGACCTGTCGATCCGCCCCGCCCACGGGGAACTGCACGAAACCGGCTGGACGGCCCCCGCCACCGCCGTCACCGCAGCGCGGGGCGTCGCCGCCGGCGAGGAGATCGCGCACTGGCTCCTGGCCCGGGCCGCGGCGCCGCAGATGTTCACAGGCCGACCTCCCGGCCGGTAGACAACCGTCGCCGCCCCAGGGGTCGCCGTGACGGCGATCTAGGGCCACAATCAAGGGTGCACCCTTCTCTCGCCCAGGAGGAGGTCACCTGGACCACATGAGCTCCCGTCTCACCGGCGACGAGACCGCGCTGTGGAAGGCCGCGGCCCGGGTCCTCGACGCGAACTGGACGGGCAACGCCACCGCCGCCTCGCCCGGCCTCTACCCGCACCAGTGGAGCTGGGACTCGGCCTTCATCAGCATGGGCCTGGCCCGCCACCGCCGCGACCGCGCCGAAGCCGAGCTGATCTCCCTGTTCCGGGGCCAGTGGGCGGACGGGATGCTGCCCCACATCGTGTTCAACACGCGGCTCGACCGGCGCGCCTTCTTCCCCGGCCCCGAACTGTGGCGCAGCGACCGGCAGCCCGACGCCCCGCGGGGCGTGCACACCTCCGCCCTCACCCAGCCGCCGCTGCACGCCCTCAGCGCCCTGCGCCTGCACGAGTGCGCCGTCGACGGGGAGAGCAGCCGGGCGTTCCTGGCCCGCCTGTACCCGATGCTGACCGCCCAGCACCGCTACCTGGCCCGCTGCCGCGACCTGGACTCCAGCGGCCTCATCGCCATCTGCCACCCCTGGGAGTCGGGCCTCGACAACAGCCCCGCCTGGGACCGCCCCCTCGGCGCGCTCCCGCTGCCCCCGTCCTCCTACGCCCCCGGCCTGCGCTCCCACGGCCTGCCGACCGGCGAGGACTACGACCGCTACGTGCGGCTCGTCGCGCTGATGCGGGAGGCCGCCTACCGGCCCGGCTACCTCCGCGACGCGCACCCGTTCGCGGTCGAGGACCCCCTCGTCAACGCCGTCTACCTGGCCTCCACGCACGCCCTCGCCGCCATCGCCGAGATCATCGGCGCCGACCCCGTCCCGCACCGCGAACGCGCCGAGCGCGTCCACGAGGCCGTCCTGCACCGCCTCTGGGACGCCGACACCGGCTGCTTCCGCGCCCGCGACCTGCGCGACGACCGCCTGCTCCCCGTCATCACCGCCGGCTCCTTCGGCCCCCTCCTGGACCCCGAACTCCCGGCCCCGATCGTCCGCAACCTCGTCGACCTGCTGCTGTCGGCCCGCTTCGCCGGCGCCGCCGGCTACCCCATCCCCACCTGCGACATCCAGGCGCCCGCCTTCGACCGCGCCGGCTACTGGCGCGGCCCCACCTGGATCAGCACCAACTGGCTCGTCTGGTACGGCGCCCTCGGCCACGACCTGCCCGTCGTCGCCGACCTGCTCTACGGCTCCACCATGCGGCTCGTCCGCCAGTCCGGCTTCCGCGAGTTCTTCGACCCGTTCGACGGCACCGGCCGCGGCAGCCACGACTTCGCCTGGTCGGCGGCCCTCGTCCTGGACCTCCTCGGGGCCCGCCGCGCCCCCCAGGCGGCCTGATCGCCTACCGTGGGGGCATGCGCCTGAACCGGGGTCCCCTGCCCGCCGCGGTCCGCGACGAACTCGCGCTGGAACGCGGTGAACGCGTCCTCGCGGCGGCCCCCACCCGCGGCGGCTCGTACGTCACCGCCACCCTCCTCGCCCTGCACGTGCCGACCCCCTCGGGCGGCTTCACCCGCATCCCCTGGGAGCGCGTCGACCACGCCACCTGGAAGGACGGCTGGCTGCACGTCAAGGAGACCTCCGGCGGCGCCGAGCACCACGTCCGCCTCACCGACCCCGGCTCGGTGCCCGAGACCGTCCGGGAGCGCGTCACCGCCACCATCGCCGTCACCCACCACGCGACCCTCCCCGGAGGCGGGAAGGTGCGCATCGCCGGCCGGCGCCCCGCAGCCGGCGGCGATGTGCGCTGGACGTTCGTCTTCGACGCCGGGCTGGACCCGTCCGACCCGGGCCTGCGGGCCCAGGCCGAACAGGTCCTCGAAGACCTGCGCCGTCAGACCGGCCTCTAGCCGGGGTACGGCTGCTCCTCCTTGCGGCCGCCCGTGACCTGCTCGGGCACCCGGTCCTTCAGGTGCCCCGCCTTGTCCCGCGCGGCCCCGGCGAACGTCTCACCCTTCGACCGGATCTTCCCGGCCGCCTCCTGCACGTTCGGGTTCTCCGACACCTGCTTGGAGAGCTGCTTGATCTGCTCGTACCGCTCGCGTCCGGCCTTCGTCCCGAAGACGTAGCCGACCGCGGCGCCTGCCATGAACATCGTGCGAGCCTTCATGTCCAACTCCTACTGACGGCGGAATCGTGACACCCCCTATACCCGCCCTCGCCGCCTCAATCCCCGCGCGTGCGCGAACAGCCCCGGACATGCGCTAACCTAGACCCGCCGCCAGGGGCCGCCAGGCACCGGCGGACGCACGATCCCGCGTAGCTCAATCGGCAGAGCAGCCGGCTGTTAACCGGCAGGTTATTGGTTCGAGTCCAATCGCGGGAGCCGAGGCGGCTTCGCCTGCTCGCCGACCTTTGGTCGGCTTCGCCGGGGCCCGCTGTGCCAGCCCGGGGGGCGACCCCCCGGAACCCCCCGGTGGGGAGCTTCGCTCCCCGGCTCCCGGTTGCGGTCTCTGATTCTGTTCGGGTAGGCCGCTGGTTGCGGCTTCAGGGCGTGTTCGAGGCCACCGATAGTTTTTCCTTCCCTCTCGGAGATACCCAGGCCGGGCGCCATTCCACCTCGGATTCGGTGGGGTGTGGTCAGCGTAGGGAGGCGGCCAGGGCCAGGAGGTCCGCTGGTTCGCCGCGGGGGCTGATGAGGAGGTCGGTGACGCCTGCTTCGGCGAAGCGGCGCAGTTCGCGGGTGATCGTTCTCTCGTCTCCGGCGATGACCGTCTCGTGGACGCCGGACAGGCCCTGACGGTCGAGGACCGCGCGGTAGGCGGGGAAGTCCGACACGGCGCCCAGCTGGTCGGCCAGGTCGCGGCGGACGGCGTCCGGGTCATCGGTGAGGGCCACTATGGTGCCCGCCAGTACGCGTGGCGCGGGGCGTCCTGCGGCTTCGGCGGCCTTGGTGATGGACGGGACGATGTGGTCGGCGATCGCGTCGGCGCCCACCCACGTCGTCACGGTGCCGTCGGCCAGTTCGCCCGCGATGCGCAGCATGGCCGGACCAAGGGCTGACACCAGCACGGGCGGCGGGGTCACGCCGGGTGCGTCCAGTGTGCCTACCGCGGTCAGCGTCTCGCCGCGGTAGTCGACTTCCTCGCCGCGCAGCAGAGGGCGCAGGGCCGACAGGTACTCGCGGACGTGTCGCGCCGGGCGTTCGTAGGCGATGCCGTGCGATCCCTCGATGACCTGCGGGTGGCTCGGGCCGATGCCGAGAGTGAAGCGACCGCCCGTCATGGCCTGTGCGGTGAGCGCCTGGCTGGCCAGCGCGAGGGGGTGGCGCGGGTAGGTCGGGACGATCGCCGTGCCCACCTCGATGCCGGGGACCTCGCGTCCGGCGAGCGCGGCGGTCATGAGCGCGTCCCAGGAGCCCGCGTGCCCGAAGAAGACGCTGTCGAGCCCGGTGTCCCGGGCCAGGCGTACCTGCTTCACCAGGTCGTCCAGGGGGGCCAGTCCGGCGATGGTGAACAGTCCGATGCGCATGAGCCGCTCCAAGGTGAATCGGATCTTCCGGTTCTGGTTGTGCAGGATAACCTGAATCCTCTGTTCCGGTTACCTCGGGAGGAGGACGATGCGGGCCGACGCCAAGCGCAACCGCGAGCGGATCGTCTCCTGTGCCCTCGACCTGTTCGCCGAGCGGGGGCCCGGCGTCAGCATGGAGGAGATCGCGCGGGCGGCGGGCCTCGGCGTGGGGACCCTCTACCGGCATTTCCCCGACCGGCGAGCACTGGTCGAGGAGATCGCGACCAGTTCGCTCCGGTGCCTGGGGGCGGAGATCCGGCGGCTTCGCGGGCAGGAGCTTCCGCGCTGGGAGGCGCTGACCCGGGTCGTCGCCTTCTGCGCCGGTCAGCCGTTCGCGCTCGTGAAGGCCGTCGCGGACGGTGATTCGCCGCCGGAGGAGCGGCTTGCCCTGCAGGACGAGGTCGACGGCCTCCTCCGGGGGCTCATGCGAGAGGTGCAGGAGGAAGGCGCGATGCGCGATGACATCAGCCCGGTGGAGGCCGTCGAGATCCTCAGCACCGCCGTCTGCCGTCCTGGAGCCCGGGAGGACGACGCCGTCACCCGCGTGATGCTGGACGGGCTCCGGGCGAAGGCGTCGGGCCGATGACGGACCGGGTTTGCACGGTGCTCCGAATGATCTGATATGTCAGGCGGGGTGCGGCCGGTCGGCAGTTGGGCGCCAATTCGATCTCATTTCCCCGTGAAAACTCTGGCGGTGTTTTCCCCGTATCGCCCGCTCGGGTCGGTGGATCTCATGGCCGGAGGCGGACGTCGTCCGCCGGGTGCGCGCGGGCTTCGCGCGAGTAGCGTGTTTCGCAGGCTTCTATGAGTCCCTCGGTCAAGTGGCTTGCGGGGTGCGGGTGGCTATGGGGAGTAAAGAAGATCAAGAAATGCGGCGGAAGGTTCTCGCGGAACTCCAGGAGGAGCTCCGGCAGAAGCCGCTGACAATCGGCGTGGTCGGTGTTTCCGGGGTCGGGAAATCCACTCTGGTGAACACCCTGTGCAATACCGAGCTGCCGACGAGCCCCACCGTGGCCTGTACGAGGGAATTCGAGAGCCAGGACGTCAGCATCACCGTGCGGGGCGGGATCGTCGACGGCCACCGGACGAAACTGAGGGTCGTCGACGCGCCGGGGCTCGGGGAGAGCGTCGAGCAGGACCCCGGCTACCTGGAGATGTACCGGAGCGAGCTTCCGAAGTGCGACGTCGTGCTCTGGCTCAGCGCCGCCCGGAACCGGGCGATCGCCCTGGAGCAGCAGTACATCGCGGAACTCCTCGGGGTGAACGACCGCATCGTCTTCGGTCTCAGCCAGGTCGACCTGATCGACCCCCTCGACTGGAACGCCGAGGTGAACCTCCCTTCCGGCGAGCAGCTGAAGAACATGCGGGAGATCTGTCGCGACAGGGCGGGCCGTTTCTCGCGGACGATCGGGGCGCCCGTCGAGTTCGTGCCCGTCTCCGCCGGCAGGCGGTACAACCTCCAGCCGCTCTTCTCGGCTCTTCTGGAAAAGGTTCCCGACGAGCGCGCCTGGATATTCTCGGGCGTCAAGGCGTTCACCGCGGGGGACTGGGTTCCGGAGAAGTACCGGGGAAAGGTCATGAGGGGTGCGGACGGGGTCGGAACTTCCAGGAAGGGGGCGGGGCTGCTGAAGTTCCTCCGCGGTGAGTGACGGGGCGAGACTTCGGCGGTTTTTCTCTGGTGCGGTGGTGGCGGAGGCTCTCCGATGGAGATCCGTCGCTGACGGAGTTGCAAGGGGTGAACAATGGCGGGCTCCGAAGAGAACATGATCCGCAATGAGCTGGATCGCTACAGCGCGAGCGAGCAGCTGGAGATCGCGCGCACGCGGTCCTCGCTCGAGGAATGGGCCAGGAGGATCAAGCTGCTCAAGGACATCGCGATGTCGGTCGCGGACATCGTGAAGGTGGCCAAAGAGCTGCTGGACTGGTGGAACAACCGGAGGTGACGGGGCACTCCACCACCGTCTCCCGACGCCCCGGGCGGACGTCCCGGTTGCGGCGCTCATGCCAGGCTGTGATCTCGCAGCCTGGCATGGCGGTTCTCCAGGCGACGACGGAGAACCGGACGTGTCACGGCGGGGCGGACAGGTCGGGTCCGCAGGAGTCCAGGTCGGGCACGACACCGAGCCAGGCGCGTACCTCCGCCGCCAGTCCGGTGTCCGCGATGAGGTCGACGATGGGTGCGAGGCCGGTCAGTGCTCGCTGCATGTCGATGAGCCGATGCGTGTCGCGGTACTCGTCGGTTTGGGCCAGGGCCCGCAACATGGCGCCGATGTCCTCGCCGGGGCGGGCGAAGTCGTCCTCGGTCAGCGGGATCGAGCGGAGATGCGCGGCGCGGTCGACCGCCTCCTGGCGGCTCATCGTGAAACCGCCGAGGACCCGCCGGGCGATGCCGTCCGGCCGGAGGACCTCCGGCAGATCCGCGATCTCGTCGCCGGCCTCCTGGGCCGCCATCGACAGCCAGACGAGGTCCTCGACGGCGTGCGCCAGCGGGAACCCCTGTTCCAGTGCCCACTCGATGAGCGAGGCGGCGAGTTCCGCATCGGCGGCCGGTCTCTGGAGCGGCCATCCCGCGCGCTGCCAGCGCACGTCCCGCACCCCTGCCTCGACCAGGCTCAGCCACCAGTAGAACGGGCTGATGTTCGATGGCTGGTTGTCCAGCAGCCACTGCTTGCGCAGAGGCGGATCGATATCGAGAAGGCGGTAGAACACGAAGTCGGTCATGTCGCCAGCCGATCTTCCTGAGGGGCCGCAGCGTGAGAGGTCCCACGCATTATCCCCACGAATCGGATCCCTCGGCAGACCGTCGGGGGTTCGGGCGTTCCCTGGTCCGTGCCGTCGGGGCGCCCCGCGGTCCTCCCATACGGCGGGATGGTCGTTTCGGGGGTGATGATCGGGTAAGTGGGAGGCGACGTGCCATGCGGAGGGGGGCTGCGGCGGCATGCTCGCGCTGGTTCTCGCTTATGCCGTCGTCGCGGTCGCCGTGCCCTGGGCGCTCGGGCGTCGCCGGCGTGTGATGGCGTGCGCCGCGGCGGTGCTGCCGGCGGTGACGGCCGGGTGGGCCGCGGCGCAGGTCGGGAGGGGCACGCTCACGGCGAGGCTGGACTGGGCGCCGGAGCTCGGGCTGGTGTTCGACTTCCGCCTGGACGCGCTGTCCATCGTGATGCTGCTGCTGATCGGCGGAGTGGGGGCCGTCGTCCTGTGCTACGCGGGCTGGTACTTCGACCGTCCCGAGAGGCTGATGATCGGGACGCTGGTCGCGTTCGCCGGGGCGATGACGGGCCTGGTGCTGGCCGACAACCTGCTCGTCCTGTACGTGTTCTGGGAGCTCACCACGGTCAGTTCGTTCGTGCTCATCGGCGCGACCCGGCCGGAGCGGGCGGAGGACCGGCGGGCGGCCGCGCAGGCGCTGCTGACGACCACCGCGTTCGGGCTGGTCATGCTCGCCGGGTTCGTGCTGCTCGGACAGACCGCCGGGACGTACCGGATCTCGGCGATGGCCGCCGATCCGCCGAGCGGTTCCCTGGCGACGGCCGGGCTGGTGCTGGTACTGCTCGGGGCGTTCGCCAAGTCGGCGCAGGTGCCGTTGCACGCGTGGCTGCCCGCCGCGATGGTGGCGCCCACTCCGGTCAGCGCCTACCTGCACGCCGCGGCCATGGTGAAGGCCGGCGTCTACCTGGTGGCGCGGCTGACGCCCGCGTTCGCCGGCGCCGGGGTGTGGCGTCCGCTGGTGGTCGGGGTCGGGCTGCTGAGCCTGCTGACGGGCGGGGTCCTCGCGCTGCGGCAGCATGACCTGAAGCGGCTGCTCGCCTACGGGACGGTGAGCCAGCTCGGTCTGCTGATGGTCCTGCTGGGGGACGGGACGCGGACGGCCGCGCTGGCGGGCACGGCACTGCTGCTGGCCCACGGCCTGTTCAAGGCGCCGCTGTTCCTCACGGTCGGGACGGTCGAGCACGAGACGGGGACGCGGCGCGCCGATCGGCTCTCGGGCGCCTGGCGGCGGCTGCCGGTGCTGGCGGTCGCGGCGACGGCGGCCACGGCGTCGATGATCGGGCTGCCGCCCTTCCTCGGCTTCGTGGCCAAAGAGGCTGCTCTGGAGGCTTTCGCTCACGGCGGCGTGGACATCGCCGTCCTCATCGGGGTCGTGGCGGGATCTGCGCTGACCGTGGCCTACGGCTTGCGGTTCCTGTTCGGTGCGTTCGGCGGGCGGGCCGAGGTCACGCCTGGAGGGCACTGGGGTCTGGTCGGGCCCGTCGTGGTCCTCGCTGTGGCCGGGTTCGCCCTGGGCGTTGCTCCTGGCGCGATGCAGAAGCTCGCCGGGCCCTACGCGGACACGCTGCCCGGGGACGGCGAGTACGAGCTCGCCCTGTGGCACGGGCCCGGATCGGCGCTGTGGCTTTCCGTTGCCGCGCTCGTGGCGGGTGCCGCGGTGTTCGTCCTCTTCGGACGGACGTTCCCCGTCAGGCGGCCGCGGTGGCGGTTCCTGGACGCGCAGCGCGGCTACGACGGGACGGTGGAGGGGATCCTCGCCGGGGCGCACGGGGTCACCGCGCGCGTGCAGATCGGTTCGCTGCCCTTCTACCTCGGGGTGATCGGGGCGATGGCGCTGGTGGTGCCCGGCTCGGCGCTGGTGGCGGCTCTGGTCCGGGGGACGGGGCCGGACGTTCCGTGGGACCGGCTGCGGGCGTGGGACGACCCGGCGCAGGTCGTCCTCGCCGTGGTCGTGATCGGCTGCGCGCTCGCTGCGCTGCGGGCCCGCCGGAGGCTGACGGCCGCGCTGCTGCTCGCCGGGACGGGCTACGGGGTCGGCGGGCTGTTCGTGGTGCAGGGCGGTCCCGATCTCGCGCTGACGCTCTTCGTCGTGGAGACCCTCTCGCTGATCATGCTGGTGCTGGTGCTGCGGCGGCTGCCCGTCCGGTATCCGCCGAGGCGCCGCACGGGGTCGGCCAGGGCGGTCGCCGGGGCGGTCAGCGTGTCCCTGGGCGGATTCGTCGCGCTGTTCCTGGTGGTGGCGGCGCTGAGCCGGGACACCCGCCCGGTCGGGCCCGGATACGCCCGGCTCGCGAGCGAGACGGGGGCCAAGAACGTCGTGAACGCGATCCTCGTCGAGATGCGGGCGCTCGACACGCTCGGCGAGATCGCGGTGCTGGGCGTCGCGGCGATGGGCGTCGTCGGGCTGGTGACCAGCGGGCGGCGGCTGCCGAGCCCGTCCGGCGGCGAGCGCGGCCCGGGGGAGGCGGGGAGCCGCTGGCTGGCGACGCCGGGGCGGCCGCCGCTGGGCGGATCCTCGGTGGTGCTGGAGGCGGCGGCGCGGCTCCTCGGCCCGACGATCCTGGTGTTCTCCCTCTACCTCCTCGTCGCGGGGCACGGCTCCCCGGGAGGCGGGTTCGTGGGCGGGCTGGTGGCGGGCATGGCGTTCGTGCTGCGCTACCTTCCGGGCGGCCGGCGGGAGTTGGCGACCGCGCTGCCGGTGCGGCCGAGCGTCCTGATCGGCGGCGGCCTCGGGCTCGCGGTCGCCACGGGCGCGGCCGGCTGGACGGCGGGCGGTTTCCCGCACGGCGAGTTCCTCCAGGGCGAGGTCTGGCACGCGTCACCGCCCGTCCTCGGCGAGGTCGAGGTGCCGACCAGCCTGTTCTTCGACATCGGCGTGTACCTGGTGGTCCTCGGGCTGGTGCTGACGATCCTCACCACGCTCGGGGCGAGCCTGGAGGACGAACCGGACGAGGAGGAGGCGTGACCGGGCCCGCGCTCGTCCTCGTGCTGACCGTCGCCGTGCTGTTCGCGGCCGGGTTCGACCTGCTGATGCAGCGGTCCCTGATCCGCGTCGTGGTCGGGTTCATGCTGCTCGGGCACGGGGCCAACCTCGTCCTGCTGCTGGCGGGCGGGGCCGCGGGCGCGCCGCCGCTGCTCGGCGGGAAGCGGGAGGGGGCGATGGCCGACCCGCTGCCGCAGGCCATGGCGCTCACCGCCATCGTGATCACGTTCGGCGTCACGGCGTTCCTGCTGGCGCTGGCCTACCGGAGCCGGCGGCTGCTCGGCGAGGACGAGGTGCAGGACGACGTCGAGGACCGCCGGATCTGCGCCGAGCGCCGCCGCGCGTCGTGGGACGCCCCGCCGGAGCGGCACGACCCGCTGGAGGAGGACGAGTGAACGTCCTGCTCCCCCTGCCGTTCGCGCTGCCGCTGCTGGGCGCGGCGCTCGCGATGATCAGCCGTCGCCGCCGGTCCTGGCTGCGGGTGCTCGCGCCGCTCGTCGGGGCGGGGGCCGTGGCGGCCTCCGTGGCGGTGCTGGTCGCCGTGGCCCGGGACGGCGTCGTCGCCGTCCAGGTCGGGGGATGGGCCGCCCCGCTCGGGATCACGCTCGTCGCCGACCGGCTGTCGGCGCTGCTGCTCGTGGTGGCCGGCACCGTGCTGCTGGCGATCATGCTGCACGCGGTGGCGGAGGGCGCGGGCGCGCTGGAGCGCCGGAGCGAGCCGGGGGTGTTCCATCCCGCGTACCTGGCGCTGACCGGCGGCGTCGGCCTGGTGTTCCTCGCCGGTGACCTGTTCAACCTGTTCGTCGCGTTCGAGGTGATGCTCGCGTCGAGCTACGTGCTGATGACCCTCCAGCCGACGGCCGAGCGCCTCCGGGCGGGCATGACCTACACGGTCGTCAGCCTCACGTCCTCGATCATGTTCCTCACCGCGCTCGGCCTGACCTACGCGGCGGCCGGGACGGTGAACCTCGCCGACCTGTCCGAGCGCGTCCCGGCGCTCCCGGCGGGCACCCGCACGGCGCTCGGGCTGCTGTTCCTCGTGGTGTTCGGCATCAAGGGCGCGATCGTGCCGATGCACCTGTGGCTGCCCGACGCCTACCCGGCCGCCCTCACCAAGGTCACCGCCGTGTTCGCCGCGCTGCTGACCAAGGCCGCGGTGTACGCGCTCATCCGCGTCGAGACGCTGGTGTTCCCCCGCGAGCACGGGTCGTGGGTGATGCTCGTCCTCGCCGCCGGGACGATGGTCGTGGGCACCCTCGGCGCGCTGGCGAACGAGGACATCCACCGGGTGTTCTCGTTCACCCTCGTCGGCCACATCGGCTACATGCTCTTCGGCCTGGCGCTGTTCAGCGTCGCCGGGCTCACCGGGGCGATCCTCTACCTCGTCCACCACATCGTCGTGCAGGCGACGCTGTTCCTCGTCAGCGACCTCATCCAGGCCCGCACGGGGGAGACGTCGCTGCACCGGCTCGGTGGCCTCGCCCGGCTGTCGGCCCTCATCGCGGTGCTGTTCTTCATCCCCGCGATGAGCGTGAGCGGGGTGCCGCCGACGTCCGGTTTCGTCGCGAAGCTCGCGCTGTTCCAGGCGGGGCTCGGGTCGGGGCGTCCGCTGGCGTACGCCGTCACGGGCGTCGCGGTGCTCGCGAGCCTGCTCACGCTCATGGCGATGGCGCGGATCTGGGTGCTCGGGTTCTGGCGCCCCCGCCCGGAGGAGGCGGGCGAGCCGCCGGCCGCCGAGCCCTACACGCGGGGCGGGGTGCGGGTCATGCAGGCCGTGACCGCCGCGATGGTCGCCGGGGGCCTGCTCATCGCCCTGTTCGCCGGGCCGCTGTCGGCGTGGAGCGCGCGGGCCGCGGCCGACCTGGTGGATCCGTCGGCCTACCGGCGGGCCGTGCTGGACGGGAGGACGCCGTGAGGAGGACGCTCCGCAGGATCGGGGCCCGGCTGGGCATGGCGGCGTGGCTGCTCGCGGTCTGGGTGCTGCTGTGGGGGCGGGTCGACGCCCTCGTCGTCGCGGGCGGCGTCGTCGCCGTGGTCATCGCCTACGCGGTGAGCCGGCTGCCGGCCGTCCCGCTCGTCAACAGGATCCGGCCGCTGCGCCTCGCCGAGGCCGCCGCGGAACTCGCGTGGGACCTGTTCGCGTCGAGCGTGGTCATCGGCTGGCACGCGCTGCGCGCACCGCGCCGGGTCAGGGGCGCCGTCATCGAGGTGAGCGCCCGGACGCGTTCGGAGCTCGTCCTGCTCGTGGTCACGACGAGCATCTCGCTGCGTCCCGGCACCCTGCTCGTCGATCTCGACTGGGAGCGGTCGATCCTGCGCATCCACGGCATGCCGGTCCGGGACCGCCGGGAGGCCGACGCCGCGCGCGACGGCGTGCTGCGCACGGAGCGCAGGCTGATGCGGGCCCTCGTGACCCCCGAGGACACAGCGAAGAGAGAGGAACAGGGATGACCGTCGTCTACACCGTCACCATGACCCTGCTGGGCGCGGCGATCCTGATGACGGCCGCGCGGCTCGTCCGCGGCCCGACCTCCTTCGACCGGATCATGGCCGTGGACGTCCTGGCGGTCCTGCTGGTCAGCGGCATCGCGGTGCACTCGGCCGTCCGGGGCGAGCCCGCGCTGTCGACGATCCTGGTGGCCGTCGTGCTGCTCGGGTTCGTCGGGTCGGTCACCGCCGCCCGCCTCGCGGCGCGGCGGGAGGAGGGCCGGTGACCGCCGGCGACGTCGTCACCGCCGTCCTGCTTCCCGCGGGCGCCGCGTTCTGCGCGGTGGGCGCGCTCGGCGTGCTGCGGTTCCCCGACCTGCTCACCCGGCTGCACGCCGCGACCAAGCCGCAGACGATCGGGCTCGTGCTCGTCCTCGCGGGCGCCGCGCCCCAGGCGGGCTCCGTCGCGGCCGCCGCCCCGCTGCTGCTGGTCGCGGTCTTCCAGCTGATCACCGCGCCCGTCGCGGCCCAGACGATCGGCGCCGCCGCCTACCGCGCCGGCGTCCTCGACCGGTCCGTCCTCACCATCGACGAGACGGGCCGCGAGCCCTGACCGCGCTCACTCCTCGGTGGCGGGGCTGCCGCCCGCGACGACCTCGGCGAGCAGGTCCTCCTCGGTGGCGCCGCGCCGCCAGTAACCGGTGAAGGTGACGGCGCGGCGGTCCAGGCCGCGCTCGTTCACCAGGTGCCGCCGCAGCGCCTTGACCACGGCGGACTCGCCCGCGATCCACGCGTAGGCGCCGTCCGGGACCGCCGCCGCGCGCACGGCGTCGAGCAGGCCGCCGGGGGTGACCCAGGAGATCCGCGCCTCGGAGGCGGTCGGCAGGTCCTGCCGGTCGCCGGGATCCGGGACGTCGATCCAGACCTGCGCGGGCGTCCCGGCGGGCAGCCAGGCGAGGTTGCCGGCGATGGCGGGCAGCGCGGTCAGGTCGCCCGCCATGACGACGGGGGCGCCGGGCGGCGGCCGGAAGTCGTAGCCGCCGTTGTCGGGGCCGGTCGGGCCGAGGACGGTGACGCGGTCGCCGGGGCCCGCCCCTGCGGCCCAGCGGGCCGCCGGGCCGGACGCGCCGTCCATGTGCAGCGCGAAGTCGACGTCCAGCTCGCCGGGGCGCTTGTCGCGGACGGTGTAGGACCGCATGATGCCGCGCACGGCCGGGTCGAGCGCCCGCCAGTCGGCGAACCACGTGTCGCCGCCGCTGCCGCGCGGCATCACGGGGGCGTCCTGGTGGGGGTGCGGAAGGAAGATCTTGAACCGCTGGTCGCGCCCGCCGGTGACGAAGCCGTCCACGGACGCGCCGCCGAAGGTGATGCGAGCCATGGACGGGCCGAGCCGCTCGGACCGCAGCACGTGCAGGTCGAAGAAGGCGTACGGGTGCGCCGGGGTCTTCGGCATCGCGGCCTCAGCCCGTCTTCTTCGCCGACCGGAGGGACGCGGCGAGCGCTTCGAGGATCGGCGCGCAGCCCTCGTAGGAGAAGCGGGGCTCGGGCTGCCACGCGATGACCTGGTTCGCCTTCACGGCGGGCAGGTCCTTCCACGACGGTTTCGACCCGAGGTCCTTGGGCTGGAGCGCCTGCGTGCGGGAGTCGAGCATGATGACGTCCGCCGTGTACTTGTCGGCGTTCTCCCAGCTCAGCTCCTCGAAGTAGCCGTCCTTGCCCGGCTTCTCCGGGACGATCAGGTCGACGCCGAGCTCCTTGAAGTAGATGAGGTCGGTGTTCTTCCCCGGGCTGGAGGCGTAGAAGAGGTCGGGGCTCGCGGACGCCGCCAGCACCTTCAGCCCCGGCTTCGCCTTGGCCGCCGCGCGCAGCGCCTCGGCGGCCCTGTCGAACCTGGCCTTGGCGGCGGTCACCTTCGCCGACTTCGGGTCGGCGCCGAGCGCGGCGGCGAGGGCGGCGGTGCGCTCGATCGGCTTCGGCAGCGCGACGGCGCCGGTGGAGATGGCGACCGAGTCCGCCAGCGCGAAGATCTTGTCCTTGCTCTCGGCCGGGACGTAGAACAGGTCGCCCGGCACGAACATGTTGTCGACGAGGAGCTCGGGGCGCAGCGCCGCGTACTTCTCGATGTTGAACTCGCCGTAGGCGTTGCCGATGATCTCCAGGCGGTCGACGGGCAGGTTCCCGGCCTGGGGGTCGGGCCTGCCGTCCTTGAGCTTCGTCGGGCCGAACACGCCGACGATCTGGCGGTCCACACCGAAGTCGTAGAGGGCGGCGGCGGTGCCGACGTAGCCGACGACGCGCTGCGGGCGCGCCTTGAGCCGCACGCGGGTGCCGCGGTCGTCGGTGAACGTCCAGGCGCCGCTGCCCGGCGAGGCCGTGCCGCTCGCGTCGTCACCGCCTCCGCACGCGCTGATGAGCGCCCCGAGGGCGAGGGCGCCGCCCGCGCCGAGCAGGCCGCGGCGGGTGAGGTGCTGTGCCCCGATGTTCGACATCTCCGACGTTCTCCCAAATCAAGTTGCATGGCCGGATGGTCGGCCGATGGGAGCTTAGGTTAACCTAACCTAAGATCTTGTCCAGAGTGGGGACCGTCACGTGGTCCCCGGCCGTCCCCCGGAGCCCCCCACGTGTTGACGACGAAGTCGCCGCCGGTCACACCGCCCGCGGAGCCGGCGGCAGCCCGGCGACCGCAGGGCGCGCGATGGGCCGCCGGACTCGTCGGCGCGCTGCTGCTCCTCCTCGCCGCCGTCGTGCTGAGCCTCGGCGTCGGAGCGAAGCCGCTGCCGCCCGGACAGGTGTGGGACGGGCTGTTCCACGCTGATTCGGCGGCGTACACGCTCGTCCACGAGATGCGCCTGCCGCGCACCCTGCTCGGGCTCCTCGCGGGGACGGCGCTCGGCCTCGCCGGCGCGGTGATGCAGTCGCTCACCCGCAACCCGCTCGCCGACCCCGGCCTTCTCGGCATCAACGCGGGCGCCGCCGCCGCGGTCGTGTCGGCCATCTCCTTCCTCGGCGTCACCTCGTTCACCGGGTTCGTGTGGTTCGCGTTCGCCGGAGCGGGCGCCGTCGCGGTGCTGCTCTACGCGGTCGGGGGCGGGCGCGCCGCCACCCCGGCCCGGCTCGCCCTCGCGGGCTCCGCGCTGAACGCCGCCCTCTTCTCCTACGTGAGCGCGGTGCAGCTGCTCGACACCGCGTCCCTCGACCGGATGCGCTTCTGGACGGTCGGGTCGCTCGCCTCCGCGCAGGGCTACACCGTCGTCCGCGTCGCGCCGTTCGTCCTGGTCGGGCTGGTCGCCGCGCTGCTGCTGGCGCGCCCGCTGAACGCGATGGCGATGGGCGAGGACGCCGCCCGCGCGCTCGGCGCCGACCCGGGACGCGTCCGGGTCACCGCGATCGTCACCGTCACCCTGCTGTGCGGCGCGGCGACGGCGGCGTGCGGGCCGATCATCTTCGTGGGGCTGATGGTGCCGCACCTCGTCAGCGCCCTGACCGGGCCCGACCTGCGCCGGCTGATCCCGTTCTGCGCGGTCCTGTCGCCCGCCCTGATGCTCGCGGCGGACGTCTTCGGGCGCGTCGTGGTGCGCCCGTCCGAACTCCAGGTCGGCGTGGTGATGGTCGTGGCCGGCGGGCCGGTCTTCCTGTACTTCGTCCGCCGGGCCGGGAGGCCGCGCTCATGAGCAGGGGGCCGCATTTCGCCGTCGTCCGGACGCCCGCGGTGTCGTTCCGGTTCCGGCCGCGCGCTCTCGCCGTCGCGGCGCTCTGCCTCGCCGTCGCGCTCGGGACGGGCGTGCTCCTCATCGGCAGCGGCGACTTCCCGATCAGCCCCGCCGACGTCGTGCGGACCCTGGCGGGCCGGGGATCGCCCGCCGACTCGGTCATCGTGAACGAGATCCGGCTGCCGCGCGTGGCGGCGGGGCTCGCGATCGGCGCCGCGCTCGGGCTGGCGGGCGCGATCTTCCAGTCGCTGGTCCGCAACCCCCTCGGCAGCCCCGACATCCTCGGCTTCAGCCAGGGCGCCGCGACCGGCGTCCTCGCCGTGATCGTGCTGACCGGCGCCGGCAGCGTCGCGGTCGCGGCCGGCGCGGCCGGCGGCGGCCTGCTCACCGGCCTGGTCGTGTACCTGGTGGCCGGACGGCACGGCGCGCACGGGCAGCGGCTCATCCTCGTCGGCATCGGCGTCGCCGCGATCCTCACCGGCGTCAACGGCTACCTGATCACCCAGGCGGAGATCACCGACGCGGCCCGCGCCGTGCTGTGGCTGACCGGCAGCCTGGACGGCCGCGACTGGGCGGACGCCGCGCCGGTCATCGCGGCGCTCGCCGTGCTCGGGCCGCTCGTCCTCGCCGGCTGCGGGCGGGCGCTGCGGATGCTGGAGATGGGCGACGACGCGGCGCACGGGCTCGGCGTGCCCATCGAGCGGGTCCGGGTGCTGCTGCTGGCCGCGGCCGTGCTGCTGACGGCGCTCGCCGCGGCGGCGGCCGGGCCGGTGTCGTTCGTCGCGCTGACCGCACCGCAGCTCGCCCGCCGCCTCACCCGGACGGCGGGCCCCAACCTGCTGCCGGCGGCGTGCATGGGCGCGGCGCTGATGGCGGCCGCCGACTGGGCGGCGCAGCGCGGCTTCCCCGGCCACCAGCTCCCGGTCGGCGTGGTGACCGGGCTGCTCGGCGGCGGGTACCTGGTCTGGCTCCTCGTGACCGAACGCAAGACGGGACGGATGTGATGAAGGACGCGACCGCGCGGCTCGCCGGCGCCGGGCTCACCCTGGCCTACGACAAGCGCACCATCGCCGAGGACCTCGACGTGGCGGTCCCGGAGGGCTCGTTCACGGTGATCGTGGGACCGAACGCGTGCGGCAAGTCGACGCTGCTGCGCGCGCTGGCGCGGATCCTCAGGCCCTCCGCCGGGACGGTCGTGCTGGACGGCCGCCCCATCGCCGACTGGCCCGCCAAGAAGCTCGCGCGCACGCTCGGGCTGCTGCCGCAGTCGTCCATCGCGCCGGAGGGGATCACGGTCGCCGACCTGGTCTCGCGCGGCCGGTATCCGCACCAGAGCCTGCTGCGGCAGTGGTCCAGGGAGGACGAGCGGGTCGTCGCCGAGTCGATGGCCGCGACCGGCGTCGGGGACCTCGCCGACCGGCATGTGGACGAGCTGTCGGGCGGACAGCGGCAGCGGGTCTGGATCGCCATGGTGCTCGCCCAGCAGACGCCGCTGCTGCTGCTGGACGAGCCGACGACCTACCTGGACATCGCGCACCAGATCGAGGTGCTCGACCTGTGCGCGCGGCTGCACGAGGAGGGCAGGACGGTCGTCGCCGTCCTGCATGATCTCAATCACGCCGCCCGCTACGCCACGCACATGATCGCGATGCGGGACGGCCGGATCGCGGCGGAGGGCGACCCGTCCGCCGTCGTCACCGCCGACCTGGTGGAGCAGGTCTTCCGGCTGCCGTGCCGGGTGATCGACTGCCCGGAGACCGGGACCCCGCTGGTCGTCCCGGCGGCCCGCGCCCGCATCGCCGCCCCGCGCTAGCGCGCGCCGCCCGGCGGGGGCACGCCCGGAATCGTTGTAGCCTTCTAATGGTTGTAGGGCTATAACGATTGGAGGCGGCGTGCCCGAACTCAGTCCCCGGCGCCGGCTGGCGGTACTGGCCATCTGCTGCCTGAGCCTGCTCATCGTCAGCCTGGACAACACGATCCTGAACGTCGCGCTCCCGTCGCTGCAGCGCGACTTCCACAGCTCGCTGTCGGGCCTCCAGTGGACGATCGACGCGTACCTGATCGTCCTGGCGTCCCTGCTGCTGCTCTCGGTGGCCCCGGCCCCCGAGGCCGGCGACCAGGTCGTGGAGGAAGAGGGCGCCAAGGTGTACCTGGAGC